>NZ_JBWJZD010000045.1:0-42966 GCF_056429065.1 Bradyrhizobium sp. USDA3010 | reverse complement strand
TATACTTCGACGTATCCATACCAATGCGGATAATCTGGTTCACGGACGGCTCCCATGTATGAGATCTAGACAACCTCATTCTGGCACACCGATGCCGTAGGGGGCCGTCCACACCATCAACCACAGGGTTGGATTGTTGAGATAAGCTGTAGCCCCAGCGATGCACAACAACCGCCAGCAGTGGTTATGGGTCCCGGGTCGCGCTTTGCTTGCCCGGGACGACGAGAATGGGGTCAGCAGAAATCCTCGCCCTCGATCTTCTCGATACTCGTGCGATCGAGCAGATGCGCACCAAAGCCGCCGCGCGCCAGCGATGAGGCGATCGGCGGCGATGCCAGCAGCAGCAGTGTCGTCATCACGAGCGGCACGGCACTGAGCCAATCGAGTCGCACCGGCGTCAACTCCTCGCTGCTTCCCCGATAGAGACCTTCGCCCGCGGCGATGCGGCCGCATTCCCTGATCAGGTCGCGCCGGGTGCCGTCGCGCGATGCGCTGCCGAGCAACGCCTGCATGGCGAGATGCGTCCGCACCCCGGCACGGCTCTCGGCCAGCGGTGCCGGCGTCTCGCCGAGCGAGACCCGCAGCAGGAGATCGACCAGATCAGTGCCGGACCGGCACGCGTTGACAGGTTCGACCAGCCGCGGGTTGCAGTCGATCAACAGCGGCGTCGCGCTGTCGAGCGGCATGATGACGTCTACCGAGAGTGCGCCGTGCCAGCCGAGATGCGCGCCGATCGTCTCGAGCGCGGCACGGATCGCCGGCCGGCTCACGCTCTCCTTGATCGCCTCGCCGCCGCCGACACCGGCCGCGATCTGCCGGTAGGCGTGGAAGCCGACCAGCGTGCCGCGGCAGAACACCGACTGGGCCTTCTCGACCGTGCCGGTGATGAGATCCTGCGCCAGCACCTCGCCGGCAAAATCGCCGGCGGATTCGAGGTCGTAGAGTGTGCGATTGAGATCGCCCGCGTCACGCACGAACCAGACGCCGCGGCTCGCGGTGCCGACCGACGTCTTGACCACGGACGGAAACCGCACCGCCTCGCGCAGCTCGTCGGCCGATCGGACGATCCGGGTCGGCGGCTGCGGCAGTCCGAGCCGGTCGAGCAGCCGGCTGAAGCCGGCCTTGCTGTGCACCGCGCGATAGCTGTCGAAATCCGGCAGCGCGAGACCGGTACGTGATGTCAGCCGCGCCGCGGCGCGGGCGAACAGGAAGCCCTGCTCGTGGGTCGGCAGCAGCACATCGAAATGCCGCGACGCCAACAGCCGCTCGACGAAGCGGAGGAAGCCGGCAGAATCTGACCGCAGCGGCGGACAATGATGGTATCTGCGGACAAAGCGGGAATAACGCGCCAGGCACCAGCGCGAAGGATCGCAGACCTCGACGTGATGGCCGGCCAGCCCCAGGATCGTGATCGCCTCGCGGCCGGAGGTGCTGGAGCCCTCTGACACAAGCACCCGGAGCGGCTTTTTGGCGTCGATCATGGCCGATCATCACCGCAGGACCACACTTTGTCGCCGCCTTTAATGCCGCATGTGTCGATCCGGCACGCCCGCGCCGGGGGCAGCCATGCGCCCGCGTTCATGGACAATTAGCGGCCAGCCTTTATTTTCTGCCGGCCCTGCCGGGCATTTTTTTGACGCGTTTTCGTCACGCGAACCGGTACCCACTTCGCTCGAAAACGCTTTGGAATTGGGGCTTCACTGACATGGTCGACATTCTGGCCGCACCGCAGCAAGCGAAAGCCGACAGCGCGCTGCGCACGCTGACGGGGATTTCGGTCGCCCATTGGGTCAGCCATTTCCATATCTTCGTGCTGCCGATGCTGTTCCCGTTCCTGAAGCAGCAACTCGGCGTCGGCTATGTCGAACTCGGGTTCGCGCTGACGGTGTTTGCGGTGGTGTCGGGCTTGACCCAGGCGCCGATCGGCTACCTCGCCGACCATATCGGCGCGCGCAAGATCCTGCTGATCGGGCTGACCATCGGCGGCTGCGCGCTGATCGGGCTCGGCCTGCATCTGAGCTATACGTCGCTGATCGTCTGTGCCGTGGCGCTCGGCCTCGCCAACAGCGTCTACCATCCGGCTGACTACGCGATCCTGTCGGCCCATATGGACGAGGCGCGGATGGGCCGCGCCTTCTCGATCCACACCTTTGCCGGCTTCCTCGGCGGCGCGGTGGCGCCCGCGATCATGGCAGCGCTGGTCGCCTCGATCGGCGGCCCCGGCGCGCTGATCGTGGCCGGCGCGGTCGGCCCGCTGGTGGCGCTGTTCCTGATCGTGCTCGGCATTCCCGATGCCGGCGCCAACAAGAACAAGCCGAAGGACGATGCGACGCCGAAGGCGAGCGTGATCACGCCGGCGCTGATGGTGCTGACGGCGTTCTTCACGCTGCTCAGCCTCTCGACCTCGGGCATCAACAATTTCGGCGTGGTCGCGCTGATGGGCGGCTACGGCGCGTCGTTCTCGACCGCCAACATCGCACTCACCGCCTTCCTCGGCGCCAGCGCCTCGGGCGTGCTCGCCGGCGGCTATCTCGCCGACTGGACCCATCGCCACAGCCAGCTTGCCGCAGCCTGCTTCGCGGTCAATGCCGTGTTGGTCGTGCTGGTCGCACTGGTGAACCTGCCGCCCGTGGCGCTCACGCTCGCGATGGGGCTTGCCGGATTCCTTGGCGGCGTGATCGCGCCGTCCCGCGACATGATGGTGCGCAATGCCGCGCCTCCCGGTGCCGCCGGCCGCGCCTTCGGCATCGTCTCCACCGGCTTCAACTTCGGCGGCATCGTCAGCCCGCTGCTGTTCGGCTGGATCATGGACCAGCACATGCCGCACTGGGTGTTCGGCGCTTCCGCGGTCTTCATGGTGCTGACGGTGCTGCTCGCGCTGGTCACCGAACGCAAGCCGCAGGCCTCCGCACTTGCGATCCAGGCGCAGCCCCGTTAGGCAACCCCCGCGGATCGCCTTCCGCTGCCAAACTCACCGGCCCCAGAATGCCGGCGTCGTCTTGAACCGCCGCCAACTCTTGCGCAGCGTTTTCGCCACCGCGATCTGATCGCGGGCGAGCCAGCCGGCCATCGCGCCGATGCCGAGATGAAGCGCAGGCTGGTCGTCCTGCCGGATGGCATGGAGCAGCACGCGCGTGCTTCCGATGTCGCACACCCGCCCCAGACTGGTCTGCAGCCCGGCGAGCCGCTTCACGTAGCGCTTCGCCGGCGCGTGCGACGCATAGAGCGGCAGGAAGAACTCCGCCGCATAGCGCAACTTCTTGAGGTTGATCCTGAGATTGTGCTGCGCGTGGATATCGAGCCGCCGGAAGCCCGCACCCCGCTTCAATGTCTTGCGATGCAATCGTTCCAGAATCTTGTCGGCGAGCACCGGCATCGGTTGCGACAGGACAGCCAGCGCTTCGCTGTCGATCTCGTTACGCCAGCCCCGACGTTCCACCAGATGCCCGAGCGAGAGCAGGAAGCGGCTGCACCGGGGATCGGCCAGGACGTTCTGCAAGGTGCCGTAACTCGACTTCCGTTGCTGCTGAACCGCCTGGCGAAGGCCATCCAGGTCGATATCCGGAACCGCGCTGACCAGGCGGGTGATCGTCGTTTCGGCGAAGACGTCCCAATCGCGGGCCTGGCCGAGCTGCCGCATCAGCCATTTTGCTTCGCTGTTGATCGCCGGGAATGCCGGCGATGGAACGTCGCGCCGGAACAGCGCGCAGATCGTCCGCAAGCGCCGCAAGGCCACGCGCATCTGGTGCACGCCTTCGGGGTCCGATCCCTGCTCGGCCACCGCGTGATTTCTCAAAAGATGGTGCCAGCAGGAGCCCACGAGCAGCGCGATGACGTCGTCGACCGGAAGCTCCGCGGTGATGCCTGGCAACTCGGCCTTCGCCGCCGATGGCGCGACATCGAACGCGAGCGCATAGCCGCGTTCCGCCTTGCTGAGCGTGCCGATCTGCAGCGGTGCTGCATCGAGCAACTGGGTTCCGAGATCGAACAGGACGCCGGCATTGCCGCTCTTCAGTTCAAGCTCGATTTCCGACAGGACCTCGTGGCGCGCATCGGCCTCGATCGTCCCCTCGTCGAATGCGATCTCAACCGACGCATCGGGCAGGTCGAGCTGCCGCGCGTGGCGGCGCACTTTTGTCGCGAACACCGGCACCAGCGCATCGTTGCTCAGCGCCGCCACGGGATCGCCGACCTCGTCGGCGGGGAACCGCGCCAGATCAGGGGCGATGCTCTCAAGCGGCACCTCCCATTGGCGCCGCCTCAGAGGCTGCGAGCGATTCGGTGAAAGCTTCAGTGTCTGGATGAAGGTCTTGCCGCTGCGTCGCACGCGCAGTGACATGCCATGCCGAAACAATAGCCGCTCCGGCGTGTCGTAATAGACCGTCTCCAGCCGGTGAAATGCACCGCGATTGCGCGCATGCTGCACGATGCAGGCTGCCTCGCGCAGTTTTTCGAGGCTTCCTTGCGGCGCAAGCAGCTTGAGTTCGATTTCCGCCTGATCGCCATGCCTGACGGCAATGGGAGTCCCCGCATCGGTCACGACCGGCCGCCGTCCATTCAATGATATCGCCCCCGGGATGGTCTATGAAGGTTTCATGACAATGACAAGGCACATCGCTGGATTGCAGCCCGCGTTGGCCGCGAATTGCATCTAAAACCGCGCCTTTAGGTTGGATTTGGCCGCGTCGCGATCCAAGCGCGAGAAGCGCGTTGCGCGGGCGCGAAGCGTTATGCGCAGCAGGAATTCATTCCGATCGCCGCGACAGCTCATCGAGATGAACCGCAGACAGTTCGGCGAGATGATCGGCCGCGAGGCCGGTTAGCTTCAGCCGCACCCGCCGCTGGTCAGCGGGGTCAAATTTCCGCAACGCGCAATCCCCGCTGCCAAATCATCGCCGGCGCATCCCAGAGCTTCGCCGGCGATGGTTGACAGCATCAGGGGCTCACCCATGATGCCAGCAACCAAGAACAGCCTCGGGATGAAACGCCATGACCTCGACCCCAGACCTCGTGATCCGCGGCGGCAACATCGCCGACGGCAAGGGCGGCGACCTCTATGAGGCCGATGTCGCGATCTCGGGCGGCAGGATCACCGAAGTCGGCAAGGTCTCCGCAAGAGGCAAGGAAGAGATCGACGCGCGCGGCAGACTGGTGGCGCCCGGCTTCGTCGACGTCCACACCCATTACGACGGCCAGGTGACCTGGAGCCAGGACATCACGCCGTCGTCGCAGAACGGCGTCACGACCGCGATCATGGGCAATTGCGGCGTCGGCTTCGCACCGTGCCGGCCGAGCGATCACGGCAGGCTGATCGAGCTGATGGAAGGCGTCGAGGACATTCCGGAGCCGGTGCTGAGCGCCGGCATTCCATGGGCGTGGGAAAGCTTCCCCGACTACATGGAGTGGCTGTCGAAGCGCAGTTTCGACATGGACATCGGCGCGCAACTGCCGCACGCGGCGCTGCGGGTCTATGTGATGGGCGAGCGCGGCGCGCGCCGCGATCCCGCCACGCCCGAGGACAACCAGGCAATGGCGGCGCTCGCCGGCGACGCGGTGCGATCCGGCGCGCTGGGCTTCTCGACCTCGCGCACGCTCAACCACCGCACCTCGACCGGCGACTATACGCCGACCCTGAAAGCGGGCGAGGATGAATTGACCGCGATCGCCGGCGCGATGCACGGCGTCGGCCGCAGCGTGCTGCAATTCGTGCTCGACCAGAGCACCGTGCATGAAGACCTGCCGATGATGCTGCGGGTCGCCGAGAACACAAGGTGCCCGATCTCGTTCTCGGTCGCCCAGGCCGACAAGGCGCCACGGCGCTGGCGGCAGACCATGGACACCATCAATGAAGCCGCCGCCCGCGGCCTGTCGATCACGACCCAGATCGCGGCGCGGCCGGTCGGGCTGCTGCTCGGGCTCGAATTGTCGCGCAACCCGTTCCAGACCCATCCGAGCTATCGCGAAATCGCCAGGCTGCCGCTGGCCGAGCGGCTGACGCATCTGCGCCGGCCCGAGGTGCGCGCCGCGATCCTGAGCGAGAGCGCGACGGCAACCGACGATCCGCTGTTCTTCCGGCCGAACTACGACAAGATGTATCTCCTGGGCAATCCGCCGGACTATGAGCAGCCGCCCGAGAACGCGCTCGGCCCGCAGGCGCGCCGCCAGGGCCGGCAGCCGGAAGAGCTCGCCTATGACGCGATGCTGACCGACGAGGGCCGCGGCATGCTCTATGTGCCGTTCCTGAATTATGCCGACGGCAATCTCGACGCCGTGCATGAGATGCTGCGCGAACCCAGCGCCGTGCCCGGCCTGTCCGACGGCGGCGCGCATTGCGGCATCATCTGCGACGCCAGCTTCCCGACCTATCTCTTGACGCACTGGACGCGCGACCGCAGCCGCGGCGAGAAGCTCTCGATCCCGTTCGTGATCGCGGCGCAGTCGCGCAAGACCGCGCTGTCGGTTGGGCTCACTGATCGCGGCGTGATCGCGCCGGGCTTCAAGGCCGACGTCAACGTGATCGACTACGACCGGCTGCACCTGCATCCGCCGAAGGTGCATTACGACCTTCCGGTCGGCGGCCGCCGTCTCTTGCAACAGGTCGACGGCTACGACGCCACCATCGTCTCCGGCGTCGTCACCCAGCGCGAGGGCAGGGCCACCGGCGCACGGCCGGGCAGGCTCGTCCGCGGCGCGCAGGGAATGAACTGAGGTAGCTTGTAGCCCCGATGAAGCGAAGCGCAATCCGGAGCAGCTCTATCCGCGGATAGCAAGGCCCCGGATTTCGCTGCGCTTCATCCGGGCTCCAGAGAGTCCGGGCCACCGAGAGCTCGACATTGATGCGAACCGCGGCCGCCGCGTCACCCTCCCCTGGAGGGCAGGGGAAGGTGGAAGCCGCGCCCCTCACGTCGGCGACATCGCGCCCTTGATCGTGCCTGCTGGCTGCGGCGTGCCGGTCAGCCGCGCACGCTCGGTGTTGGGCCACAGCAGCAGCAATCCGAGCAGGCCGGAGCCGGCCATGATCGCGGCGTTGATGGTGAAGCCGCTCATGTAGCCGGCCATCGGCGTGGCGGCGTGCTGGATCACACTGCCCATCACCATCGGCGCCAGGATGCCCGAGACGGTGTAGAGCGCACCGTAGATCGCGATGATCGCGCCACGCTGCGACACCGGCGTGAACTCGCCGAGCATCGGCGGGCACACCACATAGATCGAGCCGCACAGGCCGGAGCCGATCACCAGCAGTGCGATCATCAGCGCGCCCGGCGGCGCATAGGGCAGCGCAGCGAGGATGCAGCCGCCGACGATCAACGGCACCGAGCCGAGCACGCCGCGCGCGCCGCGGGTGGTGAAGCCGCGCGCCAGCATCAGCTGCGAGATCCAGCCGGTCAGGAGCACGATCGTCGCACCGAAGATCCAGGGCAGGATCGAGACGAAGCCGGCCTGCTGCTGCGAGAAGCCGAGCCCCTCGATGATGAACGACGTGAACCAGGTCAGGCCCAACGACAGCGCCCAATAGGCGCCGAAGGTCGCGACCACGCAGCCGACGAAGGTGCGCGACGTCAGCAGCTTCCAGTAGGGAATCCGTGGCTCGTCGGCAACAACGGCAACCGTCGACACCAGCGGCCCTTCCTTGCCGAGCGCGAACCAGGCGACGGTCCAGAGCAGGCCGACGATTCCGAGCGCGCCGAAGGCGTGATGCCAGCTGTGATTGACGATGATCCAGTTCAGCGCGGGCACCGCGAGGATCACGCCAAACGCCGAACCCTGCGACAGGATCGCGGTCGGCAGCGTGCGCTTCTCATCCGGAAACCATTTGTAGATCGCGTGCGCGGCGACCGAGAAGGCCGGTCCCTCGCCGGCGCCGAGGATGATGCGGCAGATCGTGAGCGTCGTGAGGCTGACGGTGCCGATCATCGGAAATTGCGTCAGCGACCAGATCACCGCCAGGATCAGCAGCACCCAACGCGTGTCGACGCGGTTGACGATGAAGCCGACCACGATCGCCGAGATCGAGAACAGATAGAAGAAGGATGAGCCGAGATCGCCGAACTGCTCCGGGGTGAGACCCATCTCCTTCCGGATCGGCACGCCGGCAAGCCCGACCACGATCTTGTCCGCAAAGTTCACCACCATGTACAGGAACAGAAGGAAGGTGATTTGCCAGGCGCCTTTGGGCGTCCCCTTCGACATCCCTTTGGGCGTCGGTTGCGTCGTCATGTCTGGCTCCCCGTCGTTTCGTTTTTTGGCTTCGTAAGATCGGCCTCGGCAGGATGCTAGCCACGCCTCGCCGCGCAACGCAACCCGCATTTCCTCGGGTTCTGTGGCCGGCGCGACACGATGGCCGGGCAAGCGCGCCCCGATCACGATCGCGTCGTCGCGGCCAGTGAAGCGGTGATCTGTCATGGGTCGGCTGCTATGCTCGGGGCAACGAAAAGCCGAGGTTATTCAAGGTTGGGTTATTTCATGAACAGATCGATCCTTCGCGCGGCCGCCTGCGCTGCGATTATGTCCGCCACGCTGCTCGCGGTGCCTCAAGTCCGCGCCGAGGACGCCGCCGGTCCCGACTATGCGGCGATCGTCGCCGCGCCCGATCGCAGCGAAGCGGATCGCCAGGTCGACCAGCGCCGCCAGCCGGCCAAGATGCTCGCCTTTGCCGGCGTCAAGCCCGGCATGACCATCCTCGACATGGCGGCGAGCGCCGGCTACAGCACAGAACTCCTGGCGCGCACCGTCGCCCCTTCGGGCAAGGTCTACGCGCAGGATTCGGCTGCCGTGCTCGAGCGCTTCGTCAAGGACAAGTTCGACACCCGCGCCAAGGCGCCGGCGATGAAGAACGTTGTCCATCTGGTGCGCGACTACGACGATCCGATCCCGCCCGAGGTCAACAACCTCGACATGATCACCTTGTTCTTTTTCTATCACGACATCAGCTATCTGCCGGTCGATCGCGCCGCGATGAACAAGAAGATGTTCGCCGCGCTGAAGCCGGGCGGCTTCCTGGTCATCGCGGACCACTCGGCCAAGGCCGGCGACGGCACAAGCGTCGCCAAGACGCTGCACCGGATCGAGGAGAGCACCCTGAAGCAGGAGATCGAGGCGGCCGGCTTCAAGCTGGTGGCCGAGGCCGATTTCCTGCATCATGCGGAAGACCCGAAGGACATTCCCGTCTTCAAGGCGCCGGTGCCGATCGACGAGTTCGTCCTGAAATACCAGAAGCCTTGAATGAGGCACGGCCATCGCTTCACCTGACCAGACCGCCGCGGTGCTTCGCGTCACCGGCCTGACCAAGAGTTACCGCTCTGCCGGTGAAGACGTCGCGGTGCTGCGCGGCGTCGATCTCACTGTCACGACCGGCGAGAGCGTGGCGCTGTCAGGCGAATCCGGCAGCGGCAAGAGCACGCTGCTGCATCTGATCGCGGGGCTCGATGCCGCCGACAGCGGCGAGATCAGGCTTGCCGATATCACGGTCTCCGCCCTCAACGACGCCGGCCGCGCCGAACTGCGCCGCGACCGGCTCGGCCTCGTGTTCCAGCAGTTCAACCTGATCCCGAGCCTGACGGTCGCGGACAATCTCGTGTTCCAGTCCCGCATCGCCGGCCGCCACGATGCGGCCTGGCATGACGAACTGGTCGAGCGCCTCGGGCTCAGGCCGCTCCTGAAGCGCTATCCCGAGCAATTGTCCGGCGGCCAGCAGCAGCGCGTCGCGATCGGCCGCGCGCTGGCGCCGAAGCCGCTGTTGCTGCTCGCCGACGAGCCGACCGGCAATCTCGACGAGGACACCGCCGACGAGGTGCTGCTTCTGGCGCGCGATCTGGTGGCGCGTACCGGCTGCGGCTTCCTGATGGTCACCCACAGCGCGCGGCTCGCCGCGACGCTCGACCGCCAGGTCACCCTGCATGCCGGGGTCATCGCATGAGGCGGGCGCTGTGGATTCTTGCGGTGCTGCTGAGCCATTGGCGGCGGCATCCGATGCAGCTTGCGACGCTTTTGATCGGGTTGATCTCGGCGACCGCGCTGTGGAGCGGTGTGCAGGCGCTGAACCAGCAGGCCCGCATCGCCTATGACCGCGCCGCCGCGACCTTCGGCGGCTCGCGCACCGCCATGCTGGTGAGCCGCGACAGCGCGACCTTCCCGCAAAAACTGTTCGTCAATCTGCGCCGCGCCGGCTGGCCGGTGTCACCGACGCTGGAGGGCCGCGTCCAGATCGACGGGCGCAGCTTGCGCCTGCTCGGTGTCGAGCCGGTGACGCTGCCATCGGAGGTCGGCAACGCGCCGGCGGTCGGACGCGGCAACCTGCTATCCTTCGTCACGCCGCCGGGCGAAATGCTGGTGGCGGGCGAGACGCTGCGCGATCTCGGCCTCAGGGAGGGCGAACGGCCGCAGGCCAACGGAACGAGCCTGCCGCCGCTGCGCGTGCAGGCGGAGCTCGCACCCGGCGCACTGGTCGTCGATATCGGCATCGCGCAGGACATCCTGAAGATGCCCGGCCAGGTGTCGCGCCTGCTGGTCGGCAAATCGAAAACGCCGCGCGCGACGCTTGAAAGCGTGGCAGGCAAAAAGCTTCGGCTGGTGGAGCCGAGCGCCGAGAGCGACCTCGAACGGCTGACCGACAGTTTCCATCTCAACCTCACCGCATTCGGCCTGCTGTCGTTCTTCGTCGGCCTGTTCATCGTCAACTCCGCGATCGGCCTCGCCTTCGAGCAGCGGCTGCCGATGCTGCGCACCTTGCGCGCCTGCGGCGTCTCGGCGCGGCTGCTCAACACCGTGCTCGTGATCGAGCTGGTGTCGCTGGCGCTGGTCGCCGGCCTGATTGGCCTCGTCTGCGGCTACTTCATCGCGGCAGCCTTGCTGCCCGATGTCGCGGCCTCGCTGCGCGGGCTCTATGGCGCGCAGATCCCCGGACAGCTTTCGCTCAAGCCCGTCTGGTGGTTCGCCGGCATCGCCATCAGCATTCTGGGCGCGCTCGCTGCCGCCGCCGCGAGCCTTGCCAAGGCGATCCGGATGCCGGTGCTGACGACGGCGCAGCCGCAGGCCTGGCAGCAGGCGCAACGGCGCTGGCTCATGTTCCAGAGTGCCGCGGCGCTCGCGGTGTTTGCGGTGGCGGCAGCTCTCATTCAGTTCGGCGATTCCCTGATCGCGGGCTTTGCCGTGCTGGCCGCGCTGATGCTCGGCGCGGCATTGATCCTGCCGATGGTGCTGCAGATCGCGCTCGCATTCGGCCGGCGCAGCGCGCGGGCGCCGGTCGGCATCTGGTTCTGGGCCGACAGCCGCCAGCAGCTCTCAGGCCTGTCGCTGGCGCTGATGGCGCTGTTGCTCGCGCTCGCGGTCAATGTCGGTGTCAGCACCATGGTGGAAAGCTTCAGCCGCACCTTCCTGGTCTGGCTCGACGGCCGCCTCGCCGCCGACGTCTACATCAGCGCCGCCAGCGATCGACAGGCAAAAGAGATCAAGGCGTGGCTGCGCGATCGGCCGGGGATTCAGGCCATCCTGCCCGGCGGCCGCGCCGATACGCAATTCGGCGGCGCACCGATCGAGGTGCTCGGCCTTCCCGACCACGTCACCTATCGCGACAACTGGCCGTTGCTGGAGAGCACGGCGAATGCCTGGGTGCGCTTGCGTCCCGGCGACACCTGTCTGGTCAGCGAGCAGCTGTCGCGGCGGATGAAGCTTGCGATTGGCGATCATATCGAGGTGCCGGCCCCGGGCGGCAGCTGGCCACTCGAGATCGTCGGCATCTATGCCGATTACGGCAACCCCAAAGGCCAGATCGCGGTCAACTTCGCCGCGCTGACCCGGCGCTTTCCGCTGACGCCGCAGACCCGGATCGGGCTCCGCGTCGCGCCCGATCACATCGCACCGCTGATCGCGGCGTTGCAGGAGAAGTTCGGCCTCGACGACCGCAACGTCGCCGACCAGGCGACGATGAAGCGGGAATCCAAACGGGTGTTCAACCGCACCTTCTCGGTGACGGCGGCGCTCAACACCTTCACGCTCGGCGTCGCCGGCATCGCGCTCCTGACCAGCCTGCTGACCTTGGCCAATTCGCGGCTGCCGCAGCTGGCGCCGCTGTGGGCGATCGGCCTGACGCGGCGGCGGCTCGCGGCGCTCGAACTGTTGAAGACCATGGCGGTCGCGCTGATCACCGCGCTGTTCGCACTGCCACTCGGCCTTCTGGTTGCTTGGTGCCTGCTTGCGATCGTCAATGTGAAGGCATTCGGCTGGCGGCTGCCGTTCCACGTCTTCCCGTTGCAGCTGATCGAGCTGCTCGCGGTGGCGCTCGCCGCCGCCTTCTGCGCGGCGGCGCTGCCGGTCGCAAGACTGGCGCGCATGCAGCCAGCCAGCCTGATCAGGATCTTCGTCAATGAGCGCTAGTGCTGATATTACGCGGCGCGCGTTTGCCGGCGGCGCACTGGCGCTCGCGCTCGGCGGCAAGAGCCTTGCGCAGGGCTTTGCCGGGCTCGGCGAGAATGCCGAAGGTTTTGCCGCCGTCACGCCGGGCAAGCCATTCGTTTTCCCAATCGATCACGGCCCGCATCCGGAGTTCCGGATCGAGTGGTGGTACGTGACGGCGAATCTCTCCGACGCGAATGGTGCAGCCTATGGCGCGCAATGGACGCTGTTCCGCCAGGCGATGAAGCCGGGCGGCCCCCGCGAGGGCTGGGCCAACCAGCAGGTCTGGATGGGCCACGCCGCCGTGACCAGCGCCACCACGCATCGTTTCAGCGAGACCTTTGCGCGCGGCGGGGTCGGTCAAGCCGGTGTCGAGGCCACGCCGTTCCGCGCCTGGATCGACGCCTGGGAGATGCACGGGCTCGACCCGTTCGATGCGCAGCGCGTCGCGCCGCTCGAGCTGAAGGCTTCGGCTGCCGACTTCAGCACCGCGCTCCGCCTCGACGCCAATCGCCCGCTGGTGCTGCAGGGCGACCACGGCTACAGCCGCAAGTCGGACCGCGGACAGGCCTCCTATTACTACAGCCAGCCGTTCTACCAGGCGTCCGGCCGCATCGTGATCGACGATGGACCGGTCGACGTCGCGGGCATAGCCTGGATGGATCGCGAATGGAGCAGCCAGCCATTGGCGGCGGACCAGACCGGCTGGGACTGGTTCTCGCTGCATCTGCCCGGCGACGAGAAGCTGATGCTGTACCGGCTGCGCCAGAAGGATGGCCGCGAGAACCTGTTCGGCAACTGGTTCACGCCGGACGGCCGCTCGGCCGAGATCGCTGGCCCCGGCAACAGCATCACGCCGGTTACGACCACCGAGATCGACGGCCGCAAGCTGTCGACGTCATGGCGCGTCGCCCTTCCGGCACGCGGCCTTGCCATCGAGACCAGGCCGGTCAATCCGAAGGCCTGGATGGGGACCAGCTTCCCGTATTGGGAAGGCCCGATCCGCTTTTCGGGCAGCCACGCGGGAATCGGCTATCTTGAGATGACCGGGTACTGAAACGCCGACAGAAGATCGGCGCGCCCAAATTCGTCCAGCCTGTCACACCGGTCGCGGCCGCCCCGTCATGACATCGGGGCCAATGAAACAAGAGGACACGCCCGACATGTACCACTACACGGCCATCGTCACCTCCCTTGCCATCGCGTTCTATTTCTTCACTTCGACACAGGTCGCGCGCGCCCGAGCCGCCTATGGCGTCAAGCTGCCGGCGATCTCGGGCCATCCGGATTTCGAGCGCATCTTCCGCATCCAGATGAACACGCTGGAGTGGATGCCGATCTTCCTGCCGTCGCTGTGGCTGTTTGCGATCTATGTCGGCGATGCCGCGGCGGCCGCGATCGGCGCGCTCTGGGTGATTGGCCGCATCGTCTACTTCATCGGCTATCGCGAGGCGGTGGCGAAGCGCAGCCGAGGTTTTGCCATTCAGGCCGCCGCGTGCATCATCCTGTGGATCGGCGCGCTCGGCGGCGCGGTGTGGCGGCTGGTGCATTGAAGGCGCGATCGCGCCACATACTCCGCTGTCGTCCCGGGCTTGACCCGGGACCCATAACCACAGGTCGAGTTGCGATGGCTGGGGCCCCAGCCTGATCTCACAACCAAGTTCGGTGGTTATGGGTCCCTGCTCCCGTGCGCAATTGCGCACAAGGCAGGGACGACAGTGATGTTGTGTCGCGAGTTGCGTGATACGTCAGCTGCGCGTCACTTGGTCAGCGGGCAGCCGCTGTCCTTGGCGGTGAAGAACGCCTTGTCGCCCGGCACCACGGCAAGCTGCTTGTAATAGTCCCACGGCTTCTTCGATTCCGACGGCTTCTTGACCTCGAACAGATAGAGGTCGTGGACCATGCGGCCGTTGGCGAGCACCTTGCCCTTGGCAAAGGCATCGTCGACCGGCAGCTCCTTCAGCTTCGCGGCGACCGCTTCGCTGTCCTTGGTGCCGGCGGCCTTCACCGCCTTCAAATAGCTCAGCGTCGCCGAATAGGTGCCGGCATGGATCATGCTCGGCATGTGGCCGGTGCGCTTGATGAAGCGCTCGCTGAAAGCGCGCGAGGCGTCGTCGTGATCCCAGTAGAACCCTTCGGTGAGGACAAGACCCTGGGCTGCCTCCAACCCGAGACCGTGCACCTCCGACAGCGTCATCAGCAGGCCGGCGAGTTTCTGGCCGCCCCTGACGATGCCGAACTCGGCTGCCTGCTTGATCGAGTTGGTGGTGTCGAGCCCGGCATTGGCAAGCCCGATGATCTTGGCCTTCGAGCTCTGCGCCTGCAGCAGGAAGGACGAGAAGTCCGACGAGTTGAGCGGCACGCGGACCGAGCCGACCACCTTGCCGCCCTTCGAGGCGACGATGTCGCTGGTGTCCTTTTCCAGCGCGTAGCCGAAGGCGTAGTCGGCGGTCAGGAAGAACCACGTGTCGCCGCCCGCTTCCGTCAGCGCCCCGCCGGTACCGACCGCCAGCGCACGCGTGTCGTAGGCCCAGTGGAAGCTGTAGGGCGTGCAGGCATCGCCTGAAATGCGCGAGGTCGCCGCACCCACCACGATGTCGATCTTCTTCTTTTCCTTGGACAGCTCCTGCACCGCGAGCGCGACCGACGAGGTGGTGAGCTCGGTGATCATGTCGACATTCTCGACCTCGTACCAGCGCCGCGCGATCGCGGTCGCGAGGTCCGGCTTGTTCTGATGGTCGGCGGTGACGATCTCGATCTTCTGGCCCAGCACCTCGCCGCCGAAATCCTCGACCGCCATCCGCGCCGCCTCAAGCGAATACTTTCCGCCGTAGTCGGCGTAGACGCCGGACTGATCGTTCAGGATGCCGATCTTGACACCTTGTGCCGACGCCGGCGCCGCAAGCATCAGGCTGCAAGCCGCGACCGCAGCCAAAAATCCCGACTTCATTTTTGTGCTCTCCCAGCAGTCTCTCATCAGGAAAAATCGGCGGGACATTATTTTATAACCCCGCGCCTGCCCATCTCTTTCCGCTCAGCCGTTAGTATGGGCTGCCGACGCAAGTCTGCACAATATCTGCTCCGTCACCCTGAGGTGCGAGCCTTGCGGCGCAATTGCGCCGCTGGGCGAGCCTCGAAGGCTCGACGGCCCGGCTGGCGGTCGTGCATCCTTCGAGACGCCTGCTTCGCAGGCTCCTCAGGATGACGGGGAAGCACTCGCTGCTGCGGAATGCCGGTCGCCCTCACCCCGCCACGTTCGCTGCGGGTTCCTTCGGCTTGCCCTCGTTCTTTCCTTCCGCGAGGTTGCGTACCACCATGTAGAAGATCGGCGTGAAGACGAGGCCGAACAGGGTGACGCCGAGCATGCCGAAGAACACGGCGACACCGACCGCCTGGCGCATCTCCGAGCCCGAGCCGGTCGACAGCACCAGCGGCAGCACGCCGAGGATGAAGGCGAACGACGTCATCAGGATCGGCCGCAGGCGGAGCCGGCAGGCCTCGATGACCGCCTCCAGCCGTGGCCGGCCCTCGAGCTCGATATCGCGCGCAAACTCGACGATCAGGATCGCGTTCTTGGCGGCGAGGCCCACCAGCACCACGAAGCCGATCTGGGTCAGGATGTTGACGTCCTGGCCCATGATGCGCACGCCGATGGTGGCCGCGAACAGGCACATCGGCACGATCAGGATCACCGCGAACGGCAGTGTCCAGCTGCCATATTGCGCGGCCAGCACCAGATAGACGAACAGCACGCAGATCGGGAACACGTAGAGGCCGGCATTGGCGCCGTTGACCTGCTGGTAGGACAGATCGGTCCATTCGAACGAGAAGCCGCTCGGCAGGGTTTCGTCGGCGAGCTTCTTGATGGCATTGAGCGCCGTCGTCGAGCTGACGCCCGGCGCCGGCTCACCCTGCAGTTCGGATGCCGAGTAGAGATTGTAGCGCGCGACGCGATCGGGGCCCGAGATGTCCTTGAAGTCGACGACGCTGCCGAGCATCACCATGTCGCCATTGGCGTTACGGGTCCGCAGCCGCGAAAGATCGGTGGTCTCCTTGCGGAACGGCAGATCGGCCTGCGCGGTGACGTGATAGGTACGCCCGAACAGGTTGAAGTCGTTGACATAGGTCGAGCCGAAATAGGTCTCGATCGTGTCGGTGATGTTGGCGATGGGGACGCCGAGCTTCTGCGCCTTGACGCGATCGATATCGACGAACAGCTGCGGGGTGTTCGCGGAATACGGCGAGAACACCGAGGTCAGGCTCGGCGACTTGCGCGCGGCCAACACCAGTTCGTCGGTCGCGGACGCCAGCAGTTCGGGGCCGCGCCCCTGTCGATCCTGGACGCGGATGGTGAAACCACCGCCGGTGCCGATACCGGGCACGGCCGGCGGCGGAATGACGATGATGAAGGCGCCCTGGATCACCGACAGCCGCTTGCGCAGGTCGGCCGTGATTGCGGTCGCCGTCAGTCCCTTCTTCAGGCGTGCCTCCGGCTCGTCGAACACCGGGAACAGCGCCGCGGCATTACCCGCCTGCGTGCGCGTCGCGCCGGAGAAGCCGGCGAAGGCCGCAACGCGAACGATACCCGGCGTATCCAGCGCGATCCGCTCGATCTCGCGCACGACAGCCGTGGTCCGCGCCAGCGACGCGGCGCCCGGCAGCTGTGCCGAGATGATGACGTAGCCGCGGTCCTGCGCCGGGATGAAGCCCTGCGAGGTGGTCGCGAGCAGCCAGCCGGCGCTGCCGATCAACACGAGGTAGATCGCGACCATCACCACGGTGTGCCGGATCACGAAGTCGGCGACCGCCGCATAGCCATGCGCCAGCCGGTCGAACACGCGGTTGAACAGCGCGGTGAAGCTGTCCCAGCCGCGCGCGATGATGTTCCAGCGTGCCGGCGGGCGTTTCTCCCCGTGCGGGACCAGGATCTGCGAGGCCAGCGCCGGCGACAGCGTCAGCGAGCAGAAGCAGGAGATCGCGGTCGCGACCGCGATGGTCACGGCGAATTGCTGGAAGAACTGTCCGGAGATGCCGCCGAGGAAGGCAGTCGGCACGAACACCGCGCACAGCACCAGCGCGATCGAGACCAGCGCGCCGCCGACCTCCTCCATGGTCTTGAGCGCCGCCTCGCGCCGGCTCATGCCGTGCTCGAGATGCCGTTCGACATTCTCGACCACCACGATGGCGTCGTCGACCACGATGCCGACCGCGAGAACCAGGCCGAACAAGGTCAGATTGTTGATCGAGAAGCCGAGCGCGGCCATCACCGCGAAGGTGCCGACCAGCGACACCGGGATCGCGATGATCGGGATGATCGCAGGCCGCCAGCCCTGCAGGAACACCAGCACCACGATGACGACGAGCGCCATCGCCTCGTAGATCGTCTTGATCAGCTCATGAACCGATTGGGCGATGAACTCGGTCGGATTGTAGCCGATGTTGTAGTCGAGCCCCTTCGGAAAACCCGCCTTCATCCGCTCCATCGTGTCGGAGATGCTCTTGGCGGTGGCGAGCGCGTTCGATCCGGGCCGCTGCGTCACCAGCAGCGCAACCGCCGATTTGCGCAGCAGGAAGCTGTTGGTGGCGTAGGACAGCGCGCCGAGCTCGACGCGGGCGACGTCGCGCAGCCGCACGGTACGGCCGTCGGAGCCGGCCTTCACCACGATGTCCTCGAACTGCCTGATGTCCTTGAGGCGGCCGGTGAAGACAAGGTTCGGCTGGAAGGCGCGATCGGCGATCGGCGGCTCGGCGATCTGGCCGCCCGCGATCTGCAGGTTCTGCGCCCGGATCGCCGCCAGCACCTCGCCCGAGGTCAGGCCGAGATTGGCGATCCGGTCGGGATCGAGCCACAGCCGCATCGAGTAGTCGCGTGCGCCGAACATCTGGATGTCGCCGACGCCGTCGAGCCGCAACAGCTGGTCGCGGACCTGCAGCAGCGCGTAGTTGGAGATGTAGAGCTGGTCGAACGTGTCGTCGGGCGACAGCATGAACACGACCATCAGGATGTCGGGCGAGTTCTTGCGGGTGACGACGCCGTTGCGCTGCACTTCTTCAGGCAGCCGCGGCTGCGCGATCGCGACGCGGTTCTGCACCAGCACCTGGGCCTTGTCGAGGTCGGTGCCGAGCTTGAAGGTCGCGGTAATGGTGAGCTGGCCGTTTGAGGTCGCCTGGCTGTAGAGATACAGCATGTCCTCGACGCCGTTGATCTCCTGCTCTATCGGAGCGGCGACGGTGTCGGACACGGTCTGCGCCGAGGCGCCCGGATACTGCGTGGTCACCGTGACGGTCGGCGGCACGACCTGCGGATACTCCGAGACCGGCAGCGTCGGATAGGCGATCGCGCCGACGATCAGCAGCACGATCGACAGCACCATCGCGAGGATGGGCTGGTTGATGGAGAGCCTGCCGAGATTCATGGCTTGGCACCTGCCGCCGGCTTATCCCCTGCCGGGGGCTTGGCTTCGGCCGGAGCCTGGGCCATTTTCGGCGTCACCTTGGCGCCGACGCGGGCGCGTTGCAGCCCGTCGACGATCACATGGTCCTCCGGCTTGAGGCCGTCGCGGATCACGCGCAGCCCCTCATCCAGCGGTCCGAGCGTGACCGTTCGTGCTTCCACCGTGTTGTCGTCCTTGACGACGAACACGATCTTGCGCGACTGGTCGGTGGCGATGGCGGTATCCGGGATCAGCAGCGCCTCATAGGGCGAGGAGCCGATCAGGCGGACGCGGCCGAACTGGCCGGGCAGGATCGAGAGGTCCTTGTTCGGGATCACCGCACGGCTGCGCAGCGTTGCGGTGGAGACGTCGAGGCGGTTGTCGAGGAAGTCCATCTTGCCCTCATGCGAGGGCTTGGTCTCGCCGGTCAGGGTCACCTGCACCGGGTTCGCCGTGTCGCGCGAGCTCGGCCGCCGGCCTTCGAACCACAGCTTGCTGTTGCGCTGATAGGTCGCCTCGTCGACGTCGAAATAGATGTAGATCGGATCGAGCGAGACGATCGAGGTGAGCAGCGTCGCTCCGCTCTCGCTGCCTTGCACCAGGTTGCCCGGGGTCACCAGATGCCGGCTGACGCGACCGGTGATCGGCGCCAGCACATGGGTGAATTCGACGTTGAGCTGCGCGGCCTTCAGCGTGCCCTCGGCCTGCGTTTCGGCGGCGCGCGCCGCCTGCAACGCCTGGCGGCGCTGGTCGACGACCTGCTCCGAGACCGCGCTGGTCTGCACCAGATTGAGCCCGCGCTCAAGATCGCGCTTGGCAAGCTCCCCCTTGGCGCGCGCGTCGGCGAGCTGACCTTCGGCCTGCAGCACGACCGCCTCGAACGGCCGCGGATCGATGACGTAAAGCAGATCGCCGGCGTGGACGATCGCACCGTCCTTGAACTCGACACTGTTGACGAAGCCGCCGACGCGGGCGCGGACCTGAACCTCCTCGATCGCCTCGAAGCGGCCGGTGAATTCATCCCAGTCGGTAACGGTGCGCTTGACCGGCTGCGCGACGGTCACGGGCGGCGCCGGAGGCGCGGCCTGCGATTGCGCGCTCTTGTCGCCGCAACCGCCGAGCGCCAGCGCGGCCAACAGCCCGATCGGCGCGAGGCCGCGCCGGCACGCCCTGACAAATCCCTGACGGCGAAGCGAATGACGCCCGACGCCGGTTACCGGAGCCGGACGCTCCGTTCTGTCAATCGAACTCAATTCGCTCTCCCCCAAAAGACTACGAAGCACGCCGACCAAAGCAGGGCTACGAAAGTCGCAATTGAACTTGCGGTGATTCAACACGGATGAGCCACCGCAATGTCGCGGCAGCGGACGTCACAGATGTAGCCGCACCCCAGTCTGTTCAAGATGGCTGCCGGATCAAGCGAATAGTTGCGCAATCTGAACGCCTTACGACACGCTCGCGAAACCGTGACGACGAAAAGGGGCAGTTTGGCTGGCCTATCGGAGCTGCGAGGTCACAGACAGGCCGCCCCGAATCAATCACAACGCGAGTTCGCTTCAAAGATTCGTCACACTGCACCCGATTCCACTTTTGGCACAGAAACCTCCGGCCCGCTAACGGCAGGACCAGCCAAGTTCCCGCACTCTACCTCCCGCTGCACGAGCGGAATCATAGTTAGCGGCGCGGTTGTCATCCGGACACTCATTGACACCCGGTAGTATCGCCAATACGGTCATGGTTGCCAAAGCATGAATATTCTTGGCCCGCCGCATTTTTCTCGAACATTCATTGTGTTTTGTCGCGGCGCGAGTGTGTGAAAGCAACTACGAAAATGGCACGGGCATTTGAGCTCGCTGATGCCACGGCTCCGCGAACATCGCGGCTTGCTCGAATTGCAGGCGGCTTGGCGCGATCGCCGGTCGCGGTCGATCAACTTCAACGTGTGACCGGCTTCACACGTCATCGTCCCCAACAATTGTAAATATTGATCGGCTTCCACGCCGGTCGCAGGAGTGCGCATGTCGACCATACCCGCTTATACAATCGGTGGTTTAACGCGCCCCGAACTTCAGCTCGATTCGACCGGTCATATCGTCCTCAATGCGGCCGCCCAAGCGTTCGCCGACACGTATGGTCTGCAATATCTCTACCTCGGCTGCCCTCCCGGCACGCTCTGGCCGCCGATCCAGGGCTTCCTGGCGCCGCCGACCGATGCCAATTCCAGCACCAACACGGTCGTTGAAGGCGCGGCAGCCAACACCTCGGTCGGCATCACCGCGCAGTCGAGCAGCCTGATCGGCCTTCCGGTCACCTATTCGCTGACATCCGATTCCTCCCATGGCGGCTTCAAGGTCGATCCGAACACCGGCGTGATCTCGGTCGCCGATCCCACCAAGGTCGATTTCGAGAGCTCCGGCGGCAGCTACATCGTCAATGTGCAGGCAACCGACGGCATCTTCGCTTCGTCGCAGAGCTTCACGATCGCGGTAAGCAACGCGCCGCCGTCGACACCGGTCGACAGCAACGCCGCCGCCAACGCCGTCAACGAGGGCGCCGCCGTCAATACCCTGGTCGGGATCACCGCATCGTCGGCCGATGTCAACGGTCCCGGCGTCACCTATTCGCTGACCGGCGATACGTCCGGCGGCGGCTTCAAGATCGATCCCAACACCGGCGTCGTCACCGTCGCCGATTCCACCAAACTCGACTTCGAGACCGCGCCGAGCCACGCCTACACCATCACCGTGCAGGCCAGCGACGGCCATGGCGGCTTTAGCTCGCAGAGCTTCACGATCAACGTCAACGACGTTCCGGTCTCTACGCCGGTTGACACCAATCCCGCCGCCAACAGCATCGTCGAAGGCGCCGCCGTCAACACGCTGGTCGGCATCACGGCGTCCGCGGTCGATCCGAACGGTCCAGCAAGCACCTACTCGCTGACCGGCGACACCTCCGGCGGCGGCTTCAAGATCGATCCCAATACCGGCGTCGTCACGGTCGCCGATCCGACCAAGCTCGACTATGAGAGCGCGCCCGGCCACGCCTACACCATCACCGTGCACGCGACCGCCGGCGCGACCTCGTCGACCCAGACCTTCACCATCGGCGTCACCGACGCACCGCCGTCGGCGCCTACCGATACCGACGTCACGGCCAATTCGGTGGTCGAAGGCGCGGCCATCGGTACCGCGGTCGGGATCACCGCCCACGCCACCGACATCAATGGCGGCGCCGTGACCTATTCGCTGGTCGGCGATGCGCACGGCTTCACCATCGACGCTGCGACCGGCATCGTCACTGTCGCCGATCCCACCAAGATCGATTTCGAAACCGCCCCCGGCCACGCCTACACCATCACCGCGCAGGCCAGTGACGGCACGCTGACCAGCACGCAGAATTTCACCATCAACGTCACCGACGTGGCGCCATCGACCCCGGTCGACAGCAACGCCGCTGCCAACACCGTCGTCGAAGGCGCAACCGCCGGCACCGCGGTCGGCATCACCGCGCATGCGGTCGATATCAACGGCCCGGCCGTGACCTATTCGCTGACCGGCGATACCTCCGGCGGCGGCTTCGCGATCGATGCGGCAACCGGCATCATCACCGTCGCCGACCCGACCAAGATCAACTATGAAAGCGCGCCCGGCCACGCCTACACGGTGACGGCGACCGCCAGCGACGGCACGCTCGCGAGTTCGCAGACCTTCACCATCGGCGTCACCAACGCGCCGCCGTCGGCCCCGGTCGACGCCGACGCCAACCCCAATTCGATCGCCGAAGGCGCGGCCAACGGCTCGACGGTCGGCGTCACCGCGTCGACGATCGACGTCAACGGCCCGCCCGTCACTTACTCGCTGGTCGGCGACACCTCCGGCGGCGGCTTCACCATCGACGCGACGACGGGTGTCGTCACCGTCGCCGACGGCACCAAGATCGATTACGAAAGCGCGCCCGGCCACGCCTACACCATCACCGCGCAGGCCAGCGACGGCCAGGGCGGCACCAGCACGCAGAGCTTCACCATCGCTGTCACGGACGTTGCGCCATCGACCCCGGTCGATAGCGACGTCGGCGCCAACACGGTCGTCGAAGGCGCCGCCGCCGGCAGCACGGTCGGCATCACCGCGTCGGCGATCGACGTCAACGGCCCGGCCGTGACCTATTCGCTGGTCGGCGACACCTCGGGTGGCGGCTTCACCATCAACGCGACGACCGGCGTCGTCACCGTCGCCGATCCCGCCAAGATCGATTACGAAACCAGCGGCGCGGCTCACAGCTATACCATTACCGCACAGGCGAGCGACGGCACGCTGGCGAGTTCGCAGACCTTCACCATCGCCGTTACCGACGTTGCGCCGTCGACCCCGGTCGACAGCAACGTCGCCGCCAACAGTGTCGTCGAAGGCGCCGCCGCCGGCAGCACGGTCGGCGTCACCGCGTCATCGACCGACGTCAATGGCCCGGCCGTCACCTATTCGCTGGTCGGCGACACCTCGGGCGGCGGCTTCACCATCAACGCGATAACGGGTGTCATCACCGTCGCCGACCCCACCAAGATCGACTACGAGAGCAGCGGCCCAACCCATTCCTACGCGGTGACCGCGCAAGCCAGCGACGGCACGCTCACGAGCTCGCAGACCTTCGCCATCGCCGTCAACGACGCCCCGCCGTCGACCCCGGTCGATGCCGACGCCATCCCCAATTCGATCGCCGAAGGCGCGGCCAACGGTTCGACCGTCGGCATCACCGCATCGTCAGTCGACGTCAACGGCCCGGCCGTGATCTATTCGCTGATTGGCGACACCTCCGGCGGCGGCTTCACTATCAACGCGGCAACGGGCGTCATCACCGTCGCGGACTCGACCAAGATCGACTACGAAAGCGCGGCCGGGCACGCCTATACCGTCACCGCCCAGGCGAGCGACGGTACGCTCGCGAGCTCGCAGACCTTCACCATCGCCGTTACCGACGTCGCGCCATCGACCCCGGTCGACAGCGACGGCGCCATCAACCGCGTCGCAGTCGGCGCACCGGTCGGCTCGGGAACCGGCGTGACGGCATCCTCGACCGACGTCAACGGCCCAGCAGTGACCTATTCGCTGGTCGGCGACACCTCCGGCGGCGCCTTCACCATCAATGCGGCCACCGGCAAGGTCACGGTCGCCGATCCCACCAAGATTGTCTTCAACCCCGCCAGCCCATCCTACGACATCACGATCGATTCCTCCGACGGCACGCTGCACAGCCAGCAGACCTTCACCATCGCCGTCGTCATCGACGCAGCCCCGGTCGTCACCGCCGGCCACACCCTGAACTACACGGAAAACCAGGTTGCGACCGCGATCGATTCGGCGATCACCGCCACCGATTCCGACAACGCCACGCTCGACCACGCGACGATCCAGATCACCGACCACTATGTGAGCGGCGAGGACGTCCTCGGCTTCGTCAACACCGCCACGATCACCGGCACGTTCGATGCCGCGACCGGAACGCTGACGCTGACCGGTACCGATTCCGTCGCCAACTATCAGGCCGCGCTCGCGTCGGTGACCTATTTCAACACCAGCGACAATCCGTCCGGGCTGGCGCGCACCGTCACGATAACGGCCAATGACGGCACGCTCGACAGCACGCCGGTCACCGACACCATCAACGTCACCCCGGTCAACGATCCGCCCGTCGTCACCGCCGGCCACACGCTGAACTACACCGAGAATCAGATCGCGACGGCGTTCGATCCGGCGATCACGGTAACCGACGTCGACAACACCACGCTGGGCGGCGCGACGGTGCAGATCACCGGCAACTACGCCAACGGCCAGGATATCCTGGGCTTCACCACCATCGGCAACATCACCGGCACGTTCGATGCCGCGACCGGCAAACTGACGTTGACCGGCACCGACACGGTCGCCAACTACCAGGCCGCGCTGGCCTCGGTGACCTATTTCAATGCCAGCGACAACCCGTCGGGCCTGGCGCGCACGGTGACGATAACAGCCAATGACGGCGCCGCGAATTCCACGGCAGTCACCGACACCATCAACGTCACGCCGGTCAACGATCCGCCGGTCACGTCAGCCGGCGGCACGCTGAACTACATCGAGAACCAGGCCGCGACCGCGATCGACACGTCGGTCAACGTGTCCGACGTCGACAGCGCCAACATGGCCAGCGCCACGGTTGCTATTACCGGCGGCTTCGCCGCGGGCCAGGACGTGCTCGGCTTCAACCCCCAGAACGGCATCATCGGATCGTACAACGCCGCGACCGGCGTTTTGACGTTGACCGGCTCCTCCAGCGTCGCGAACTACAAGACCGCGCTCGACTCCATCACCTATTTCAACACCAGCGACAATCCGTCCGGGGCGGATCGTACCGTCAGATTTACGGTCAATGACGGCTCGCTGGACAGCAACACCTCGACCTCGACCATCCATGTCACACCGGTCAACGACGCGCCGGTGATCAGCTTCGGCGCCATCGCCGGATTCACCGAACCGCCGAATGGCACGCCGGCAGCGAACTCGACGCCGGTGACGATCACGCCAAACCTGACGATATCCGACGCCGAAGGCAACAACCTGACCGATGCGACCTTCGTGCTGAACGATCTGAAGCCGTCGGACGCGCTCTCAATCGCGGGGCACGCCGGCACCAGCGGCGACATCGGCGGAATCCACTTCGACATCAGCAGCACCGCCGGAACGGAAACGATCAGCTTCACCGGCACCGACACGCTGGCGCACTACAATGCGGCGCTCGACCTGATCCAGTTCAACAACACCAGCGAAAACCCCGATACCACCGCGCGTTCCTATACCCTGACCGTGCACGATGACGGCGGCACCGCCAACGGCGGCAACAACACCGGGACGGCATCGACGACGGGAAGCGTGACCGCCGTCAACGATGCGCCCACCGCGACGGTGCCGGCGGACAATTCGATCGGCACCGCCTTCTCGCACACCAATCTCACGATCTCCGGCCTGTCGGTCGCCGACGTTGACGCCGGCAGTGGGAACGTCACGGCGACGATCGCCTCAAACCACGCGGCCCTGAGCTTCGACACCACGGGGCTCGCTAGCTTCACCAACAACGCCAGCCACATCGTCACGCTCACCGGCACTATCGCGCAGGTCAATACCGCGCTGGCGACGCTGACCTACAACAGCGACGACGGCTTCACCGGCTCGGATATCGTCACGCTCAACGTCAACGATAACGGTAACACCGGCACACCCGGCGCGCAAACCTCCGGCCCGCAGACCTTCCATGTCGGCGTCGTGCCGCAGGTGTTCTACATCGACAACTCGGCCACCACGAGCCACAACCTCGGCACCCAGGCCGATCCGTACACCTCGATCGCCGCCTTCAACGCGGCGAATCCGGCAGGCTCCGGCGACTATGTCGTGCTCGAGCACGGCACCGGCACCTACAGCGAAGCCAACGGCATCAACCTCGCCAGCGGCGTCAACCTGATCGGCGGCAGCCATACCCTGACGTTCACCAATCCGGTGACCAACGCCACGGTGACCGCGAATGTCGGCTCCGGCACCGATCCGGTCATCCATGTCACCGGTGCCGACAACGGCATCGACCTGCTCGGCACGTCGGGCCACACCATCACCGGCGTCAGCATCGACACCTCGGCCTCGACCGGCATCGGCATCAGCGACGACGGCAACAATGTCGGCACCGTCACGATGTCCGACATCACGGTCAAGACGGCCAGCGGTGCCGGCTTGAGCTTCACCCATGGCGGCACCATCACCGTCACAGGCAGCAACAACACCATCACGTCGACGACCGGCACCGCCCTCGATGTCGAGCACACCAACATCGGCGCCGGCAATCTCACCTTCAAGAGCATTTCGGCGACAGGCTCGTCGGGCAATGCCGGCATCATCCTCGACACGACGGGAACGGCCGGCGGGCTCACGGTCACCGGGACCGGCTCCGCGGGATCCGGTGGCACGATCAACAACAAGACCGGCGGCGATATCCTGAGCGGCACCGACGCCGGCGGGCAAACCACATCCGGCGACGGCGGTACCGGCATTTTCCTGCACAACACCGCCAACGTGTCGCTGACTGACATCACGCTGCACGACTTCAGCAACTTCGCGATCTACGGCAATGGCGTCACCAATTTCACGCTCGCCAACAGCGCGATCAGCGGCACCAACGGCACCACCAATGCCGGCGACCGCGAGGAAAGCAGCATCCGGTTCGACAATCTGCTCGGCACCGCGTCGATCACGGGATCGAGCATTTCGGGCGGCTTCACCCAGAATGTCGATCTCTACAACACCAGCGGCACGCTGAACCGCCTGACCATGGACAGCGACACGTTCGGCCTGATCGGCTCGAGCGGCAACGACAACGTCCTCGGCCAAGTCTACAACTCCGCGACCGCCAACTACACGGTGACCAACAGCACGTTTGCCGGCACGCGGTCCGACTTCATCGCGTTCGCCGCCAACAACAATTCGTCGATGGACGCCGTGGTGCGGAGCAATACCTTCCACAACGGCCAAGCGATCGTTCCCGGCGGCGGCACGGCCGTCCATATCGCCAGCGGATCCGGTGGCCTCGTCTCCGCCGCGGCCACCACGTTCGACATCTCGCACAACATCCTGACCGACGGCGGCACCAACGCCTTCGACACCGTTGGCATCTTCGTCTCGAAAGGCCAGGACAACGGCACGATGTCCGGCACCATCGCCAGCAACGATGTCGGCCCGGCGAAGGTGGGATCCAACTCCGACGGCATCTTCGTCCGCGACGCCGGCGCCGGCAGCCTGACGACGCTGATCCAGAACAACACGATCACCGGCGTCGGCGACGCCGGCATCGCGCTGCAGAATAACGACGGCAGCTCGACCCTCAACGCCACGCTCTACGGCAACTCGGTGTCGTCTCCGACCTCCGCCAGTCCGTTCGCGGCGCTCGATGTCGAGAACGGCGCGACCGCGACCGATACCAGCACGACGAATGTCGTCATCGGCATGGGTGCCGGCGGCACCGGCAGCAAGAACACACTGAACCATAGCACGCTCTACGCCACCGACGTCGAGTTGAGCAATTTCAACGCCAGTACCCATCTGAACCTCTCGAAGAACGGTTCAACATCGGGGACCGCCGCAGGCGTGATCACCGACGACAACACCAGCACCACGGGTGGCATCACCGTCGACACCACGGGCGGCAACGGCACGACGACGCTGGTCAGCACGCTGCCGACGCTGCCCGCAGTGGTCGCGCCGCTGCTTGCCGAAGCGGGCGGCGTTCAGGCGTCGACCCCGAATACGGGCGAGATGTACCTGACGCAGGCCGAGCTCAGTTCCGTGGTGTCGGCGGCGATCACCGAATGGGCGAGTGCGGGCGCCAACGCGACGCAGCTCGCCCTCCTGCATGCCGCGACCTTCAGCATCGCCGACCTCGCCGGCCAGATTGTCGGTCAGGAAGGCGCCTTGCATATCACGATCGATACCGATGCCGCCGGCCGCGGCTGGTTCATCGACCCGAGCCCGGCGGACAATTTCGAGTTCGCCCACGCCGTCAACGCCGCCGGCACCGATCTCCTGACCGATCCGTCGACGGCGGCTGCGGGTCATCTCGATCTGCTGACCACCGTGGTCCACGAACTGGGCCACGTGCTCGGCCTTCCCGACTCGATTTCGCCGTCGGACGCCAACAGCCTGATGTATATCGGCCTCGCCGACGGCGAGCGCCGGCTTCCCACTGCCGCGGACGTCGCCCAATCCAACGCGGCCCTGCAAAAGGCGATGCCGACGCAAGGCACCTCAACCTCGAACCAGCAAACCGCCACTTTGCAGACCACCGGTACGCTCAAGGTGACCAGCGGCGACAGCTTCGACTTCTCGTCATTGATCCAGACGCAGTCGCAGACCAACACAAACCACGTGGATGTGGCCACGAACACCCAGACCTTGTCCGATCTGTTCAGCGGACAGTCCAGTGCCGCGACGCCATGGTGGGTCGGCCACGAGATGACCTACGCCGCCATGGGCGGCAACCCGACCGATCATCTCCAGACCCATCACGATCTGGTGGTTTGATCGAACGGCGCGAGCAACGCTTGCCGGATCGATCCGGCAGGCGTTGCGATTCGGTCGCGCCGCATTCGCATCGGTCGTTGTGGCGAAGCGAACGTCATTGCAACGACATCTGCGCGTCACGCAGCCAGACAAAGAATCACAAAACTCGGACAATCGTTTAGGTTGCGCTTCGCGTAGAACACGCTATCGTGCGTTCGTAATCGCGCGACCGCATTTGCCTTGCATTTTCATTAATTGAGTCACTGACGAGACGGATCGTCTGACGGAGGATCGATGTCCCTACCGTTTCTCTCTGAAATCAGGATGATGTCGTTCAACTTTCCGCCGAAGGGCTGGGCGTTCTGCAACGGGCAGCTGCTGCCGATCAATCAGAACCAGGCGCTGTTCTCGTTGCTCGGCACGATCTATGGCGGCAATGGCCAGACGACCTTCGCGCTGCCCAACCTGCAGGGAAAAGTGCCGCTGCATGCGGGCTCCGGCTTCACGCTCGGGCAAACCGGCGGTGAAACGTCTCACACGCTGTCGATCCCCGAGATGCCCCAGCATCCGCATATTTTTCAGGGCACGACCAACGATGCCGACAATGCCGCGGTCACCAACAATCTGATGGCGACGTCGGCCAATCTCTATACCGCTGCCAGCAATTTGACGACGCTGGCTCCGAGCACCATCGGCGATGCCGGCGGCTCACAGCCGCACGAGAACATGCAGCCCTATCTCACGCTCAGCTTCTGCATCGCGTTGCAGGGCATCTTCCCCTCCCGGACCTGAAGGACGCGCGCCATGGGCCAGCCTTACGTCGGCGAGATTCGCATGTTCGCAGGCAATTTTGCGCCGGTTGGCTGGATGCTCTGCCAGGGACAGATCCTGCCGATCTCCGAATACGACACGTTATTCAATCTGATCGGAACCACCTATGGCGGTGACGGCCAGCAGACATTCGCGCTGCCGAACCTGCAAGGACGGCTGCCGCTGCACCAGGCCAGCGGCTTCGTCATCGGACAGACCGGCGGCTCCGAGCAGGTGACGCTAACTACGCAGCAACTCCCCGTTCACAACCACCCGATGGCGGCGTCCCTGAACAATGCGACCGGCAACACGGTGACCGGCAATGTCGTGGGCGCGGTGGGAGCGACCCAGATCTACCGCGAGGTCGCGGCCGCCTCGCCGATGGCGAGCCAAGCGTGCTCGTTGGTCGGCGGCAGCCAGCCGCACGACAACATGCAACCCTACCTCTGCTACAACTTCATCATTTCACTGTTCGGCGTTTACCCGAGCCAAAACTAGGACGGGACCATGTCTGATCAATTCCTGGCCGAGATCCGCATTTTCCCGTTCGACTTCGCGCCGTTGGGGTGGGCCGTCTGCAACGGGCAACTCATACCGATCTCGCAGAACACCGCACTTTTCTCCCTGCTCGGCACCTTTTATGGCGGCGACGGCAAGAGCAACTTTGCGTTGCCCAACCTGCAAGGCAGCGCGCCGATGCAGCAGGGGCAGAGCTCCACCGGCACTTTCTACGACATCGGACAGTCCGCTGGTACGACGACCGTGACCCTGCTGCAAAGCGAAATGCCCATGCACAACCACGAGGTTCTGGGCAACATCAATCAGTCACAGCTTGCCACGCCCAGTCCGACACGATCCCTTGCACGCGCAAACCCGGGGCAAGCCTACACGGCGACGCTGACCAACGTTTCGCCGTTCTCGGCAACCAGTTCGATCCTGCCGATCGGCGGCAGCCAACCCCACAATAACCTGATGCCCTATCTCACCTTGAATTTCTGCATCGCGTTGCAGGGCATTTTCCCGCCGCGCAGCTAGAGCGTTTTCGAGCGAAGTGGACACCGGTTCGCGTGAAGAAAACGCGTCAAAACGAGAATCTAGAGCTCCGTTCCGATTCAATCGGAACGGAAAAGGCTCTAGACCGGCCATGACGGATGGTTTGAGCACCGATGCGGCTGCGGCGGCGTTCGGATGGACGCGCGCCGCGGATGCCGGCCTGAGCTTCCGTCGTATCGCTGATGCCGATTTGCCCTTCCTGTCGCGGCTCTATGCTTCGACGCGCACCGATGAACTGGCGGTGACACCGTGGAGCGCGGAGCAGAAGGCCGCCTTCCTGGCGATGCAGTTCCAGGCGCAGCATGCGCATTACCAGCAGCACTATCCGACGGCCGACCGGCTGGTGACGATGCGCGATGGAGAGGATATCGGCCGCCTCTATGTCGACCGCTGGCCGAGCGAGCATTGCGTCATCGATATCGCGCTCCTGCCCGAGCATCGCGGATCGGGTCTCGGCGGCGCGCTGATGCGCGACCTGCTCGACGAGGCCGCCGGCGCAGGCAAGGCGATGTCAATCCATGTCGAGAAGTTCAATCCGGCGATGCGGCTCTACCGCCGGCTCGGTTTCGTCACCGAGGAAGACAAGGGCGTCTACGACCTGATGCGCTGGCGCGGGACCGCAGCTTCCGGCCATCAGGTGAAGACCGCCTGATAGCCGTTGCCGTCTCCGAGCGGGCCGATCGGCACCAGGAAGATCTCGATCACGCCGAGCGCCGGATGCCGCACCGGATAGATCGCCTGCGGCAACCAGGCACCCTTCGGCGTCGTGAACAGCAGCGAGAACGCACCGCCGGGCCGGCCGCTGTTGCCCGCAGCCTCGACCTTGGCGAGCTTCAGCGCCACGACGCCTTCCGCCGTCTGCATCTCGAACTCGGCGTCCCGATGCGGCATGAAGTCGTCAATATGCAGGTTGGCCAGATCGACGGTGGATGACATGCGCACGTCCCGGTTGCTTTTCGCAGCTGTAACATACCCCGCGGCTCCGCCGTCAAGATTTCTGCCGTCACCCGCTCTCTGAACCCGTCATTCCCCGGTGCGCAATTGCGCACCGGGGAATGACGAGTGGATGGAAGCGTTGCCCCTGCCACTGATTTGCCCGACGGCGTTACACCTGTGGTCCTAGGCCTGTGCTTTCTGTTGCACAGGGCCCATGGGTGCGATCGGCACCCGGCTTTCCCTGCGCCCTCTGCTCAGGAGGAGGGCAAGTAAACGCAAGACTCGTGCGCATCGCGCCGCGAGGATGCGGAAGCATGACTCACAGAATGCGCAACACACTCGGCGTCGTCCTGGCGAAGGCCAGGACCCATTACCCCAAACCTCAATTGCTGCGCGACGCTGGGCCCGCGGTCCCTTTCATCACCAAATGCGGTGGTTGTGGGTTCCGGCCTTCGCCGGGACGACTGCGGTGAACGCGGAGCCTCCGACCGTGCAAGCCCTGATGACGGCCCCGATTTCCTCCGCTAACCTCCCGGCAAAGGGCCGCCGGCAAGGCGGGCCATCTTGAGGGAGGAGAGCCGCGTGCATCGAGGCCGTGTCGTATTCGGCGCCATGGACGAGGTCGTGTTCGGGCGGCCCGCCCGTGAGGCCATCGTCGAGCAACTGGACCGGCTGGGCGCCCAGCGCGCCTTCCTGATGGTGTCAGGTACGCTGAACCGCGAAACCGACGAGATCGAAAAGGTCCGTCAGGCGCTCGGCGCCCGCTGTGCCGGCACGTTCGACCAGATGCCGGCGCACACGCCGCGCGCCGCGGTGATCGCGGCGGCGGAACAGGCGCGCGATGCGAAGGCCGATCTGATCGTCACCATCGGCGGCGGTTCGATCACCGACGGCGCCAAGGCGGTGCAGCTTTGTCTCGCCAACAATGTCACGACATCCGACGGCATCGACACGATCCGCACCCGTGGCGGCGTCTCGCCCGAGATGAATCCTCCGACCGTGCGCCAGATCAGCGTGCCGACCACGATCGCCGGCGGCGAGTTCTCGTCGATCGCCGGCGTCACCAACGAGGCCAAGCGGCAGAAGGAGATGCTGCGCCATCCCCTGGTGATGCCGCGCGCCACCATCCTCGATCCGGAACTCTCGGTGCACACGCCGGACTGGCTGTTCCTCTCGACCGGCATCCGCGCGGTCGATCATTGCGTCGAAGGCATCTGCTCGCGCGAGGCGCATCCTTACGGCGATGCGCAGGCGCTGAAGGGGCTGGAGATGCTGGCGCAGGGCCTGCCGCGGGTGAAGGCCGATCCGAAGGACATCCCGGCGCGGATGGATTGCCAGATCGGCACCTGGCTCTCGACCGGTCCGCTCGCCTCCGGCGTGCCGATGGGCGCGAGCCACGGCATCGGCTACGTGCTCGGCGCCGAGTTCGACGTGCCGCACGGCTACACGTCCTGCGTGATGCTGCCGGCGGTGATGCGCTGGAACAAGCGCGACAATGCCGACCGGCAGGCGCTGGTCGTGGCCGCGATGGGGCATCCGGGTGCGGACGCCGGCGACGTGCTCGACCGTTTCATCCGCGACCTCGGCATGCCGCGCAGCCTGAGGGAGGTCAATGTCGGCCCTGAGCATTTCGACCGCATCGCGGCGGGTGCGATGCGCACGCCCTGGGTGCCGCGCAATCCGCGCAAGATCGACGGTCCATCCCAGGTCCGCGAGATTCTGATGATGGCCGCTTAAGGGATGATCCGGAAAAGTGCGAAGCGGTTCTCCGACAAGATCATGCTCAAACAGGAAGCAAAGTAACACTGAGGGGAGATCTGAGCTTCGATGTACACCGGCAAGCATGCTTACCTGCGCCCGCTGCAACCGGCCTTCATCATGGCCGGGACCGGCGAGATCGTCACCTATCGCGAGCTCGAGGCACGCAGCAACCGCCTCGCGCATCTGTTCCGCAACCGCGGCATGAAGCGGCTCGACCACTATTCGATCTTCATGGAAAACAACAACCGCTACCTCGAGGCCTGCGGCGCCGGGGAACGTTCCGGCCTCTACTTCACCTGCGTCAATTCCTACCTCACCGCCGGCGAGCTCGCCTACATCCTGACCAACAGCCAGTCGCGGATCCTGATCACCTCGAAGCTGAAACTCGACATCGCGCGCGAGGCTCTGAAGGAGTGCCCGCAGGTCGAGCTCTGCATCGTGGTCGACGGCGACGGTGAGAGCGATCGCATCGTCGGACTGCAACAGGCGACCGCCGGCCTGCCGGCGACGCCGATCGCCGACGAATATGCGGGCACCGCGATGCTCTATTCGTCCGGCACGACCGGCCGGCCGAAGGGCATCGTGCGGCCGCTACCCGAGCAGCCGCCGTCGCAAAACCTTCCGCTGTTCGATTTCCTAACCAAGCTCTGGCACTACCGCGCGGGCATGGTCTATCTGTCGCCGGCGCCGCTCTATCACTCGGCGCCGCAGGCCGCGGTCAATCTCACTATCCGGATGGGCGGCACCGTCGTCATCATGGAGAGCTTCGATCCCGAGCGCTATCTCCAGCTGGTCGAAAAATGGGGCATCACCCACAGCCAGCTGGTGCCGACGATGTTCTCGCGCCTGCTGAAGCTGCCCGAGGAGGTTCGCACCCGCTACGATCTGTCGACGCTCGAGATCGCGATCCATGCCGCGGCGCCCTGCCCGGCGCTGGTCAAGGACGACATGATCAAATGGTGGGGCCCGATCATCCACGAATATTACGGCGCGACCGAGGGCCTCGGCTTCACCGCCTGCAACAGCGAGGAATGGCTCGCGCATCGCGGCACCGTCGGCAAGGTGCTGCTCGGCGACCTGCATATCCTCGACGAGAACATGCAGCCCTGCCCGAAGGGCACGCCGGGCACGGTGTGGTTCAAGACCGCGACGCCGTTCGAATATTTCAACGATCCGGCCAAGACCAGCGAAGCACGCTCGGCGGACGGCAGCATGAGCACGGTCGGCGACGTCGGCTATGTCGACGACGACAACTTCCTCTATCTGACCGACCGCGCCACCTTCATGATCATCTCCGGCGGCGTGAACATCTACCCGCAGGAATGCGAAAATCTCCTGATCACCCATCCCAAGGTCGCCGACGCCGCGGTGTTCGGCGTGCCCAATATCGATCTCGGCGAGGAGGTGAAAGCGGTGGTGCAGCCGGTCGACGGCGTCGCGCCGGGGCCGGAACTCGCCGAGGAGCTGATCGCGTTCTGTGCAAGCGCGCTGTCGCGCCAGAAGGTGCCGCGCTCGGTCGATTTCGAAACCGAGCTGCCGCGGCTGCCAACCGGAAAACTCTACAAGCGACTCCTGCGCGATCGCTATTGGGGCAACAAGACCTCGCGGATCGTGTGAACACGTGATGCGGCGAGCCGGACCGTCGCAGCCATGGACGCCGGGCGGCGTAACGGACTCGCGCCTCGCGCGGATTTCGCGCTATGCTCCGGGATCGCAAGCCAGCTTCGCCGGAGGCCGCCATGCCGTCGCCCCAACCGCGCGAGCCCGAGCCGGTACAGGCCGGAAGGCTCGAATTCACCGCCGCCGAGATCGGTGCGCTCGCCCATCTCTATCGTGGCGAGGTCTACCGCAGTACGGTCTGGCGCACCCGCCTCGACAGCTCGACCAACTGGGCGGTGGTCACGACCGGCATCGCGCTGTCGGCGACCTACAGCAGCGCGGAAGCTTCGCCCTTGCCGATGGTGCTGGTCGGGCTGCTGGTCACGGTGTTTCTGTTGTTCGAGGCGCGGCGTTATCGCTACTTCAACGTCTGGCGCGCCCGCGCGCGGTTGCTCGAAACCGATTTCTACGCGCCGATGATCCGCGGCGAGGGTCCCTCGCCGGGCTCGGCCTGGACCGAGCTGCTAGCCAACGACTACCGCCACCCGAGCTATCACATCAGCCTTGCCCGGGCGATCGGCCGACGGCTGCGCCGGACCTATGGCTGGATCTTCGCGATCCAGGCCATCGCCTATTACGGCAAGCTGGCGATCCACCCGCTGCCGCTGACCACGATCAGCGAGATCTGGGACCGCGCCGCGATCGGCCCAATTCCCGGAGCCATCGTGGTTCTGGCCGGCGTCGCCTTCCATTCCAGCTGGGCGCTGTTCGCCTTCGTCACGCATCGCATGGAGGTCGCCGACCGGCGGACGCGGCACAAACTGATCGCGATGGGCTGAGGCGGCGCGAGCCGCGTTGCCGCTGGCAGGCTTTTCCCCTAACCTCGCCTCAACAAGAAACGTCAGAGAGGATTTGCCGATGGAAGTGATCCCACTGCGCGAGGGATTCGGAGCCGAACTGCGCGGCGTCACGCTTTCGGATGTTACCGCCAGCGATGCCGCCTATGCCGCGGTGCGCGCGGCGTTCGAGGAACACTCGGTGCTGGTGTTCCGCGGCCAGGAGGTCAGCGACGACATCCAGCTCGCCTTCTCGCGCCGCTTCGGTCCGCCTGAGACGACCAAGGTCGGTTCGATGGGCACCGGCTCGCATTTCGTGATCCTCTCGACCTTCGGACCTGACGGCAAGGTGGTTCCCTCCGACCATCGGCAGCAACTGCGCGCCAGGGCCAACCAGCTCTGGCACACCGACTCCTCCTTCAAGCGCGTGCCGGCGCTGACCTCGATCCTGTCCGCGCGCATCATCCCCGAACATGGCGGCGAGACCGAGTTCGTCTCGATGCGGCTGGCCTTCGAGCGGCTCGACAAGGATGTGGCCAAGCGGCTGGAGAACTCCTTCGCCTGGCACTCCTACGCGCATTCGCGCAGCAAGGTGGCCACCGGGCTCGCGACGTCGGAGGAAGTCGACGCGCTGCCGCCGGTGTGCTGGCGCATGGTCTGGCGCAATCCCGTCAACGGCCGCGGCGCGCTGTATCTCGCCTCCCACGCCTATTGCGTCGAGGGCATGGATGCCGATGCCGGCAAGGCGCTGATCGAGCAGCTGACCGAAGCCGCCACCGCGCCCGGCGTCAGCTATCTGCACCAGTGGAAGCAGGGCGACGTCGTGATGTGGGACAACCGCGCCACCATGCATCGCGGCCGCCCCTGGCCGGCGCATGAGGGCCGCCTGATGATCCGCACCACGATCTCGGCGACCGAGGCCGACGGTGTCGCGAACATGCAGCCGCCCTCAACGCAGGCGGCGGAGTGACCGCGATGTTCTTATCGTACCGTCATCCTGAGGAGCGCGAGGCGCGTCTCGAAGGATCGACGGCCCGGCTGGTGGCCGTGCATCCTTCGAGGCTCGCCCAGTGGCGCAATTGCGCCGCAAGGCTCGCACCTCCAGCGACAAAGGCGAAGCCTTTGCGCGGGGATGGCGGGGAAAGTTTGGGATCCGCAGATCATATTGGCGACAAACTGTCGCTGATTGCGGACTGCTTCACGTCACACGTATCGGCGTTAGCGATCGGAATTGCATAGCGAAACAGACTGAGTTCCCCGCAATCACAGCCATTATCCCCCGTTCGTGGAAATTTTAATGCTGCCACGTCATCCGAATTGCCAATCCCCACACGGCCCTCGCTGGTTGCCCGACAGCCTCACCGTGGTATCGTCGATGCCAATCGGCCATTGAGACCGAAATTCGTGGAGGGGACCATGCGGAGCGTGCAAGCGCTGGCCGTCGCGGTGTTGTCTGTGCTGACCATCAGCGACGTTTCACGCGCAGCCGAGCCGAAATCCGGCGGCATCTTCAGGATCTATCACCGCGACAGCCCCGGCAGCGCCTCGATCCATGAGGGCGCGACCTATTCGGTGAACATTCCGTTCATGCCGATCTTCAACAACCTCGTCGTCTTCGATCAGCACATCGCGCAAAACAGCGCCAGCACGATCCGGCCTGAGCTTGCGGAGAGCTGGGCCTGGAGCGGCGACAACAAGACGCTGACCTTCAAGCTGCGCCAGGACGTGAAGTGGCACGACGGCAAGCCGTTCACCGCGGCCGACGTCAAATGCACCTTCGACATGCTGATGGGCAAGTCGCAGCAGAAGTTCCGGCAAAACCCGCGCAAGTCCTGGTACGACCAGGTCGACGAGGTCACCACCAACGGCGACTATGAGGCGTCGTTCAAGCTGAAGCGGCCGCAGCCCGCGCTCTTGTCGCTGCTCGCCTCAGGCTATTCGCCGGTCTATCCCTGCCATGTGTCGCCGGCGGAGATGCGCACCAAGCCTGTTGGCACCGGCCCGTTCAAGTTCGTCGAGTTCAGGGCCAACGAATCGATCAAGCTCACCAAGAACCCCGATTACTTCAAGAAGGGCCTGCCCTATCTCGACGGCATCGAGTTCACCATTATCACCAACCGCTCGACGGCGATCCTCGGCTTCGTGTCGGGCAAGTTCGACATGACGTTCCCGACCGAGGTCTCGATTCCGCTGCTGAAGGACGTCAAGTCGCAGGACCCGAAGGCGGTCTGTGTGGTGGAACCGAACAATGTCTCCACCAACATCATCATCAATTCGAGCGGACCGCCGTTCGACAATCTCGACATCCGCCGCGCGCTGGCGCTGGCGCTCGATCGCAAGGCGTTCATCCAGATCATGTTCGAGGGCCAGGGCGACATCGGCGGCACCATGGAGCCGGCACCCGACGGCTTGTGGGCGATGCCGAAAGAGATGCTGGAGCAGATCCCCGGCTACGGTCCCGACATCGAGAAGAACCGCGAGGAAGCCCGCAAGCTGATGCAGAAGGCGGGCTATGGCCCGGACAAGCACCTGCAGATCAAGGTGTCGACCCGCAACATCGCGGTCTACCGCGATCCCGCGATCATCCTGATCGACCAAATCAAGAGCATCTACATCGACGCCGAGCTCGACGTCGTCGACACCGCGCAGTGGTTCCCGAAGATCGCGCGCAAGGACTATTCGCTCGGCCTCAACCTGACCGGCAATGCCGTCGACGAGCCCGACCAGTCCTTCTACGAGAACTATGCCTGCGGCTCGGAGCGGAACTACACCAATTATTGCAACAAGGACATCGAGAAGCTGTTCGACCAGCAGTCCGAGGAGACCAACCTCGACAAGCGCAAGAAGCTGGTCTGGGAGATCGACAAGAAGCTGCAGGAAGACGTCGCGCGTCCGATCATCTTCCATGCCCGCACCGGCACTTGCTGGAAGCCTTACGTGAAGAATGTCACGATCATGTCCAACAGCTCCTATAACGGCTATCGCTACGAAGACGTCTGGCTGGACAAGTAGCGAAGCGTTTTCGAGCGAAGTGGACGCCGGCGCGCGTCAGGAAAACGCGTCAAGAGAAGATTCGGGATCAGGGAGAGAGCCAGGGTGTTTGCCTATATCGTGCGGCGGCTGTTCCTGATGCTCGTGACCCTGTTCGGGATCTCGGTCATCATATTCGTGCTGCTGCGCGTCGTTCCGGGCAACATCGTCGATATCCTGTTCGACGCTGCAGGGTTCGTCGATCCCGCCGACAAGGCCAATCTCGAGCGCGAGCTCGGCCTGAGCCAGCCGATCGTGATCCAGTATCTGCACTGGATCGACGGCCTGCTGCGCGGCGACCTCGGCTATTCCTATGTCTCGGAGAAGCCGGCGCTGGAGGAGATCCTGCCGCGGATTCCGATCACCGCGCGGCTTGCTGGACTGGCGCTATTGTTCTCCGCCTCGATCGGCATTCCGCTCGGCGTCATCAGCGCCGTGCACCAGGGCTCGAAGCTGGATTATGCGCTGCGCGTCGTCAGCCTCAGCGGCCTGTCGCTGCCGTCATTCTGGCTCGGCCTCTTGATCCTGATGGCCTCGGTCTCGCTGTTCGGCACCATGCCGATCTTCAATCCGAACCCGAAGACCTGGCTCGAGGCGCTGACCATCTATGCGGTGCCGGCGATGGCGGTCGGCTTTCGCAGCGCGGCGCTGACCATGCGCATCACCCGCTCCTCGATGCTGGAGATCCTGCGCCAGGACTACATCCGCACCGCGCGCGCCAAGGGCGCCTCCGAGGCCTCCGTGAACTACCACCACGCGCTGAAGAATGCCGTGCTGCCGGTCATCACCGTGATCGGCATCGAGGCCGCATTCCTGATCGGCGGCCTTATCGTCACCGAGACCGTGTTCAACATCCCCGGCATCGCCCGCTTCCTGGTCGAGGCGCTGCGCTGGCGTGATTACCCGATCGTGCAGAATCTCGTGATGTTCATCGCGGTCGTCGTCGTGGTCGTGAATTTCATCGTCGATATGCTCTATGCGGCGATCGATCCGCGCATCCGGTTTGGAGACTAGCCCGATGGCGACGATCAATTTCGACAGCGAACTGCGACGCGCCGGAGCCAACGCCACCGGCGGCTGGGGGCGGCTTGCATTCCTCGCGCAGCGCCACGTGCTCGGCACCATCGGCCTGATCATCATGCTGTCGTTCGTGCTGACCGCGATCTTCGCCAACGTGATCAGCCGCTACGATCCACTTACCGTCGATTCCGCCCACCGGCTCGCCGCACCCTCCACGCTGCACTGGTTCGGCACCGATTCCTTCGGCCGCGACGTCTGGAGCCGCATCGTCCATGGCGCGCGGATCTCGCTTGCGGTCGGCATCGGCTCCACGACGCTCGGCGCCACGCTCGGCGTCATTGTGGGTCTCACCTCCGGCTATCTCTCCGGCTGGGTCGACCTTGTGTTCCAGCGCGTGACCGACATCCTGCAATCGCTGCCGCTCCTGGTGCTCGCGCTGGTGATGACCGCGGCGCTCGGCCCGTCGCTGCCGAACGTGATCCTTGCCATCGCCATTCCCCTGATCCCGACGGTTGCCCGCGTGATCCGCGCCAACACGCTGGCGCTGCGCGAGCAGCCGTTCGTGGAGGCCGCCAAATCGATCAGCATGAGCGAGACGCGGATCGCGCTGCGCCATGTGCTGCCGAACACCATCGCCCCGCTAATCGTGCTGGCCACCGCGCAGCTCGGCTCGACCATCCTCACCGAGGCGTCGCTGTCGTTCCTCGGCCTCGGAATCCCCGAGCCGTATCCGTCCTGGGGCCGTATGCTGTCGGAATCCGCCGCTGAATATGTCCGCACGGCGCCGTGGCTCGTGATCTTTCCTGGTATCGCGATCAGTCTCGCGGTGTTCGGTACCAATCTGTTCGGCGACGCGCTGCGTGACATCCTCGATCCGAGGCAGCGCGGCTGATGAGCGAGACTATTTCGGCAGAGACGGTTCTCGACGTGAAGAACCTGCAGACGGTGTTCTTCACCAATTCGGGCCTGTTCCGCGCGGTCGACGACGTCTCGTTCTCGGTCCGCCGCGGCGAGACCCTGGCGATCGTCGGAGAATCCGGCTGCGGCAAGAGCGTCAGCGCGCTCTCGATCATGCGCCTGGTGCCCGATCCGCCCGGTCGCATCATTGGCGGCTCGGTGACGCTCGAGGGCACCGATCTGCTGAAGCTCGACGATGCCGCGATGCGCGCCATCCGGGGCAACCGCATCTCCATGATCTTCCAGGAGCCGATGACCTCGCTCAACCCGGTGATGCGGATCGGCGACCAGATCACCGAGGCGGTGCGCCTGCATCGGAAGATGAGCAGCAAGGAGGCGTGGGCGCAGGCGGTCGACATGCTGCGACTGGTGCGGATTCCGGAGCCGGAGCGTCGTGCGCAGGAATACCCGCATCAGCTCTCCGGCGGCATGCGCCAGCGCGCCATGATCGCGATGGCACTGGCCTGCCGCCCGGCGCTCCTGATCGCGGACGAGCCGACCACCGCGCTCGACGTCACCATCCAGGCGCAGATCCTCGCGCTGATCGTCGATTTGCAGCAGCGGCTCGGCACCGGGCTGATCCTGATCACCCATGACCTCGGCGTCGTCGCGCAGACCGCGCAGCGCGTGATCGTGATGTATGCCGGCAAGAAGGTCGAGGAGGCGACCGTCGAGTCCTTGTTCGAGACGCCGCTGCATCCCTATACGCGCGGACTGATGGCCTCGATGCCGGCGGTGATCGCGCTCGGGGCGAAGACCGATGCGCGACTGACCGAAATTCCCGGCATGGTGCCGTCGCTGACCAATCTGCCGCCCGGCTGTGCCTTCGCGCCGCGCTGCAAACTCGCGATCGACCGCTGCCTCAAGGAGTATCCGCCGCTCGACGAGGTCAAGAGCAAGCACTGGGCGGCATGCTGGCGCGCCGGCGAGATGGTGGAGGCGCCATGACCGAGCAACGCCCGCTCCTCGAGGTGATCGATCTCGTCAAGCACTACGCGGTGCGCGGCGGCGTGCTGCGCCGTCAGGTCGGCACCGTTCACGCAGTCGACGGCGTCAGCTTTTCGCTCGGCGCCGGCGAGACGCTCGGGCTGGTCGGGGAATCCGGCTGCGGCAAGTCGACGGTGGCGCGCACCGTGCTGCGGCTGGTCGAGCCGACCAGCGGCGCAATCAGGCTGGACGGCGAGGACATCGCACCGCTCAGCAAGAGTGCGCTGCGGCCGTACCGCCGCTCGATGCAGATCGTGTTCCAGGACCCGTTCGCCTCGCTCAATCCACGCATGACGGCCGGCGACATCGTCGGTGAGCCCCTGATCGTGCATGGGCTCGCGACCGGCGCGAAGAAGCAGGAGCGCGTCGCGGAGCTGTTCCAGCAGGTCGGCCTCCGGCCCGACCAGATGAAGAACTTTCCGCATCAATTCTCCGGCGGGCAGCGTCAGCGCATCTGCATCGCCCGTGCGCTGTCGCTCGGCCCGCGGCTGATCGTCTGCGACGAGCCGGTCTCCGCGCTGGACGTCTCGATCCAGGCGCAGGTGATCAATTTGTTGATCGACCTGCAGCGCAAGCAGAACTTCTCCTACCTGTTCATCGCGCACGATCTCGCGGTCGTCGCCCATATCAGCCACCGCGTGGCCGTGATGTATCTCGGCCGCATTGTCGAGATCGCCGACAAGCACGAGCTGTTCGCCAATCCGCGGCATCCCTACACCCAGGCGCTGCTCGCCTCGGTGCCGATCGCCGACCCCAAGGCGAGGCGGCTGACGCCGATGATCGACGGCGACGTGCCGAGCCCGATCAACCCGCCGCCTGGCTGCGCCTTCCACACCCGTTGCCGCTACGCGATCGATCGCTGCAAGACCGAACGACCCACGCTGCAGGCGGCCGGCACGGGGCACCAGGTCGCCTGCTGGCTGAATGACGGGACGGGGCGAACTGAATAGCTCTGGTGTCGTCCCTGCGAAAGCAGGGACCCATATGTGGACGGCCCCCGTGGCACAAGAGCGTTCTGGGCTTGGTCGGATCGCTGTCATCCATATGTCCGGCCTGTTTGATGCGATCGTGTTGATCGCTGGG
>NZ_JBWJZD010000044.1:0-44637 GCF_056429065.1 Bradyrhizobium sp. USDA3010 | reverse complement strand
GGAAACCATCTTGGCCCAGCGATCAACACGATCGCATCAAACAGGCCGGACATATGGATGACAGCGATCCGACCAAGCCCAGAACGCTCTTGTGCCACGGGGGCCGTCCACATATGGGTCCCTGCTTTCGCAGGGACGACAGCGGTGTGTGCAGCGAGCGCGCAGTTCAATTAAACTTCACCGACACTTTTCCGATCGCGCTGAAATCGGCTGCAAACACATCGCCGGCCTGAATCGGCAGCGGCGGATGGCAGGTGCCGGTGGTGACGACTTCCCCTGCCCGCAAGGTCAGCCCGAGCGCGTGCAGCTCGTTGGCGCACCAGGCGAGTGCCACACGGGGATCGCCGAGCACGTTCTTGCCATGGCCGGTGTAGCGCTCGCCGCGCAGCGTGATGGTCGGGCGCTGCTCGACCAGATCGATCGCGCGCCAGTCGGCTGACGTTGCAGGTCCGAGCACGAACAGATGCGCGCAGGCATTGTCGGCGATCAGCTGCGCCTCGCCGGCCGATGCGAAATCGGCGAAGCGCGAATCCGGAATCTCGATCGCGGGATGCAGCGTGCCGACCGCGTCGAGCACCTCCTGTACGCTGTAGGGCGTGGCGCGCGGCGCGAGATCGCGCGCCATGCGGAAGGCGTATTCCGGTTCGCCGACGCGCATCTCGTTGCCCTTCATCGACGCGGTGCCGCCATCAGCGATCAATGTCTCGGCGAGGATGCGTCCGGCCAACGGACCTGCGACGTTGATGTGCTTTTGGCCGGCCTCGCTGGTCGCCGCGATCTTCCAGCCGAACAGTTTTTCGCGCGATGTCTTTTCCAGCTGAGCCTGCACCGCGTAACCCTCGGCGCGGTCGCGCGGCCGGATGGCGCTGTCGAGCACGGCGAGTTTTGTTCCGGCGTGCCAGTGATCGTGCAGGACTTTTGCAGCGGCGGCGATCTGGTTGTTGTCGAGCATGGTTTTTCGCTTCCCCCGTGAAGCATTCTTGGGAATGTTTTTCTGTTGCGCGCAATCTCAGCACAAACGCGTCGCGCTTGTCGCGTGGGAAAACCGATGCTCAGTTATTCGAGAATTTTACCCGATGATGATTTTGGTCTGCGGCGACATCCGCCGCAGCAGCCGCAGCATCGACGCCTTGGTCATCGAGACGCAGCCCGCGGTCGGCCCGAAATTCGGCCGCGCCAGATGCAGGAACACGGCGCTGCCGCGGCCGGCGATGCGCGGCGCGACGTTGTGGTCGATCTCGACAATGAAGTCGTAGAGGTGATCCTCGCGCGTCAGGCGGTCGCCGCCTTGCTCGCGGTCGAGCCGGATCGGCTGGTTGTAGTGGCGATCGGCGGGGTCCTCGCACCAGGCGTCCTCGCGGCGGATTGGCCGCGCCGGCAGGAAGGTCACCGGACGCCGGTGCCGGTCGGCGCGCCACCAGAGCTGCCGCGGATGGAAGACGCCGCGCGGCGTGCCGCCGTCGCCCTCGCGCTTGTTGGCGAGGATTCCGCCGCGTCCGAGTGCCACGGGAACGGTCCAGCCATCGGCCGTCAGCCAGCCTCGGCGCGGGTCGCCGGCGGCGCTGCGGACCTCGATGGCGGAGAGCGGGCGATCACGTTTCGCTGTCATATAAGTGATTGAAATAGCTGGTCTTCCCTTAAGAATCGTTCAAAACTGAACTTGCCTTGGACGGTTCGATCATTCTATCTCCCGGCATTACAGGACATTCACGTCCTGCCCCGCCGGATTTGAGGTAGACTGCGCTGCCTTGTGAATCGGTAACGATGGCCTACCTGAGCACGTATCTAGCCGATGCTACGGCCATAAGCGCCCCCCGCTTCTGACCGCCCCGCCCCCGAAGGATTGTACCTATGGCCAATGCCCGCAAGATCTTGATCGTGGATGACGATACCGATCTGCGCGATACGCTGGTCGAGCAGCTGTCCCTGCACGAGGAGTTCGAAGCCTCCGCAGTCGACACCGGCGCCAAGGGCGCCACTGCCGCCAAAGCCAATTCTCCCGATCTGGTCTTGATGGATGTCGGCCTGCCCGACACCGACGGCCGCGAAGTGGTGCGCAGCCTGCGCAAGGGCGGCTTCAAGGCCCCGATCATCATGCTGACCGGCCACGACACCGATTCCGACACCATCCTTGGCCTCGAAAGCGGCGCCAACGACTATGTGGCGAAGCCGTTCCGCTTCGCGGTGCTGCTGGCCCGGATCCGGGCGCAACTGCGCCAGCACGAGGCCAGCGAGGACGCGGTGTTCTCGGTCGGCCCCTACTCGTTCCGGCCCGGCTCGAAGATGCTCACCGGCGCCAATGCCAGGAAGGTGCGGCTGACCGAGAAGGAAACCGCGATCCTGCGCTTCCTTTACCGCGCCGGCCAGATGCCGGTGTCGCGCGAGACCCTGCTCCAGGAAGTCTGGGGCTACAATTCCGGCGTCACCACCCACACGCTGGAAACCCACATCTACCGCCTCCGCCAGAAGATCGAGAAGGACGCCGCCAATCCGGAAATCCTGGTGACGGAAGCCGGTGGCTACAAGCTGGTGCCGTGATACGCTTCGCGCTCAACGATTCGTGAAGTCGAGGCGCACCGCGGTTACCGGCCCTGAATGTCGATCGATGATGACGTAGCCCTGCTTGAGCAGGTCCCGACGATGCGTCTGTTGGGCGACAGCTCCTTGCGCATGCTGGCGATCGGCTCCGAGCAACGGGATTTCAACGCAGGCGAGGTGCTGTTCAAGACCGGCGACACGGCCGATGCCGGCTATGTCGTGCAGCGCGGCACGTTCCGGGTCGAGGAAGGCGGCGCCGAGATCATCGCCGGTCCCGGCGCGCTGATCGGCGAGCTCGCGCTGATCGTCGCGATGAAACGGCCCTCGACCGCGACCGCGCTGGAGCGCGGCTCGGTGATCCGCGTCGCGCGCAGCCTGTTCCAGCGCGTGCTGGAAAGCGATCCGGCCGCTGCCCGCCGGCTCCGCGACGAGCTCGCGCTGCGGACGAGCCAGCTGGCCAGCGATATCCTGATAGCGGGCGGGAAGCTGAGCACTTAGTCGCTGTCGTTGCGTCGACAACTCATTGATCCGTCACCCTGAGGAGCGCGCTCTTGCGCGCGTCTCGAAGGGTCGACGGCCACCAGCCGGGCCGATTCATCCTTCGAGGCTCGCTCCGCTCGCGCCTCAGGATCACGGTGCTTAGGCTGACGCCGCGCTTAAAGCTCCATCACCGCCGTGACAGGCACATGATCCGACGGCCGCTCCCAGCTGCGGGCGTCGCGGGTGATCTTGAAGTCGCTGACCTGATCCTTCAGCGCGCGCGAGACCCAGATGTGATCGAGCCGGCGGCCGCGGTCGCCGACGGTCCAGTCCGCCGCGCGATAGCTCCACCAGGTGTAGACCTTTTCCGACATCGGAATCCGCTCGCGCGCGATGTCGAACCATTCGCCATGCGCCTGCGCTGCGAGCAGCTTCTCGGTTTCGACCGGCGTATGCGAGACCACCTTCAACAACTGCTTGTGCGACCACACATCGTTCTCGTGCGGCGCGACGTTGAGGTCGCCGACCAGGATGTGACGGTCGTCGCCGCGCGGATGCAGCGGCTCGCAAGCCTTCATCTCGTCGAGGAATTGCAGCTTGTGCTCGAACTTCGGGTTGAGCGCGGGATCGGGAATGTCGCCGCCGGCCGGCACGTAGAAATTATGCAGCACCAGCGGTTTTGAAAGCTGAGCTTTCTCGCCGAAGGAAACTGAAATGTGCCGCGAGTCGATCTTGTCGCAGAACGTCCGGATGTCGGTCGTCTCGAACGGCAGGCGCGAGACGATGGCGACGCCGTGATAGCCCTTCTGCCCGTTCAGCGCGACGTGCTCATAGCCGAGCCGCTTGAAGCGCTTCAGCGGAAACGCATCGTCGATGCATTTGGTCTCCTGCAGGCACAGCACATCCGGCCGCGCGCTCTTCAGGAATTTGGCGACGATGTCGATGCGCAGGCGCACCGAGTTGATGTTCCAGGTGGTGACGGAGAACCGCATGAGAGGTGCGTCTTAGCACGGTTCTCGGTGCGGGTCGGCGCTTTGTCCACAAGCAAGCGCTTGCAGGATGGGTAGGGCGAAGCGAAACCCATCATCTCAATGCGCGGCACGAAGACGATGGGTTTCGCTGCGCTCTGCCCGCCCTACGCATCTCGATTAGCCCGGCGAAGAACCCGGATAGGTCGTGAAGTCGATCTTGAACAGCCCCGGATCTGGCTTCTGCGTCGCGTCGAGATTGTAGACTGCAACGGTAGTGTCGTAGCCCTGCGGATCGGTGACGGTCCACTGCTTGAGCTTGCCGTCCTTGGCGCCGATCATCAGCAGGAAGCGGCTGGTGCCGACCAGCGCCTGCTTCTCCTCGATCGTGATGCTGACGAACACGTCGTCGGCGGTGACGCTGACGACGTTGGTGTCCTTCATCAGGTCGATGCGGTCCGACAGCAGATAGCGCAGCGGGGTCTGCGACAGCGGATAGATGTCCTGGGTGGCGAGCCTGCGATCGCGCACCGCGACCGACGAGCCGTCGGCGATCACCTCGATGGTGCTCGGATTGTCATATTCGAAGCGCAGCTTGCCGGGCTTCTGGATGTAGAAATCGCCCTTGGTCTTGGTGCCGTCGGGGCCGACCTGGACGAAATTTCCGACCAGCGTCTGCAGCGACGACAGATAGGCCGAGACCTTGGCGGCCTGCGCCTTCTGGTTGGCGTCGAAGGTCTGGAAGATGTTGGCGGGGACGTTGCGGCGCGGATCGGGAATCACCGGGTCCGGCGGTGCCTGGGTGGCGCCTGTTGTGGTCGGGCCCTTGTCCGCATTGCTCTGGGCGCCGGCGTCCTTGGCCCTCGGCGCAGCCTTCGGTCCGGCGTTGGCCACGGATTTCGGCGTCGCCGGCGCATTCTGCGCGGTCGCGCCGCCGGCGATCGCGGCGGTGACGAGAAGAGCCAGCGCAGTGCGCGCGCCGCGGTCAATGAGATGTTTTGCCATCAGATATGTCAGGTCTCTGTTCGACGCTCGTCCCGCTTTGCCGGATTTTATCCCGCCTCTTCCGAGGGAGATATGGTTTTTCCATGATGATCGCCCCGATCAGAACTGGCCTTCTTCCTCCCCGACCAGGATTTCGCGCTTTCCGGCGTGATTCGCCGGGCCGACGATGCCCTCAAGTTCCATCCGCTCCATCAGCGAGGCGGCGCGGTTGTAGCCGATCTGCAGCCGGCGCTGGATGTAGGAGGTCGACGCCTTGCGGTCGCGCTTGACGATCGCAACCGCCTGCGTGAACAGATCGCCGCCGCCGTCGCCGCCCATGCCGGTGGCATCGAACACGGCGCCGTCCTCGTCAGTCGGCTCTTCCGCGGTGACGGCTTCGAGATATTCCGGCTGGCCCTGCGTCTTGAGGTGACGCACCACCTTCTCGACTTCCTCGTCGGACGCGAACGGGCCGTGCACGCGGCTGATGCGGCCGCCGCCCGCCATGTAGAGCATGTCGCCCTGGCCGAGCAGCTGCTCGGCGCCCATCTCGCCGAGAATGGTGCGGCTGTCGATCTTCGACGTCACCTGGAAGGCGATGCGGGTCGGGAAGTTCGCCTTGATCGTGCCGGTGATGACGTCGACCGACGGACGCTGCGTGGCGAGGATCACGTGCAGGCCGGCGGCGCGCGCCATCTGCGCCAGGCGCTGCACCGCGCCTTCGATGTCCTTGCCGGCGACCATCATCAGGTCGGCCATTTCGTCGACGATGATGACGATGTAGGGCAGCGGCTCGAGGTCGAGCTTCTCTTCCTCGTAGATCGCCTTGCCGCTCTCCTTGTCGAAGCCGGTGTGCACGGTGCGCGTCAGCTCTTCGCCCTTGGCCTTGGCTTCGACGAGGCGCGCATTGTAGCCGTCGATGTTGCGCACGCCGAGCTTGGCCATCCGCTTGTAGCGCTCTTCCATCTCGCGCACGGCCCATTTCAGCGCGACCACCGCCTTCTTCGGGTCGGTGACAACGGGCGTCAGCAAATGCGGGATGCCGTCATAGACGGAGAGTTCGAGCATCTTCGGGTCGACCATGATCAGGCGGCACTGATCCGGACGCAGCCGGTAGACCAGGCTCAGGATCATGGTGTTGATCGCGACCGATTTGCCGGAGCCCGTGGTCCCGGCGATCAGCATATGCGGCGTGCGCGCGAGGTCGATGATGACGGGATCACCGCCGATCGTCTTGCCGAGACACAGCGGCAGCTTCGCAACTGAATCGACGCTTTCCTTCGCGACCAGGAGCTCGCGCAGGTAGACCTTCTCGCGATGCGCGTTCGGCAGTTCGATGCCGATCGCATTGCGGCCGGCGACCACCGCGACGCGGGCCGACAGCGCGCTCATCGAACGCGCGATGTCGTCGGACAATCCGATCACGCGCGACGACTTGATGCCGGGCGCGGGCTCCAGCTCGTACAGCGTGACCACCGGGCCCGGGTTGGCCTTGACGATCTCGCCGCGCACGCCGAAATCCTGCAGCACGCCTTCCAGCGAACGCGAATTGGCTTCGAGCTCGGCCTTGCTCAGCGGCTGGCGATCGCTCGCCTTCGGCGCACTGAGCACCGAGACCGACGGCAGCTCGAACTTGTCGGAATTCTTCTTCTTCGGCTTCGGCTCGGCCTTCTTGCGCGGGGCGCGGGCGACGGGAGCTTCCTCCTCGTCATCCTCTGCTTCCTCGTCGTCGAAAGCCTCGGTCTCGTCTTCGTCCTCGTCATGGGCGGGCGCGATCGAGGGCGCCGATCGGCCGCCGCCGATATTGGGCTCCTGGCGCTCGAACGCAGCGGTGCGGCCCTGCGATCCGCTCGAGACCAGCGATTTGTAGGCGGTCGAGAACAGCCAGCCGAGCCGCGCTTTCGCGCTCATCAGCGCGTGGAACAGCCAGCCCAGCGAGACCGAACTGCGGTCGTTGTCTTCGTCCTCGACGAACGGCTCGTCGTCGTCAGAGATCGGCGTCAGCTCCTCGTCCTGCTCCTTGGCGCCCCAACCGCAGGCGAACAGGAAGCTCGCGGCCATCGCGACAAACAGGATCAGGCCGAGCACGACGCGATAGATGAAGCCCGGCGGCCCGAACACGACGGCCGGCGCACGCAGCAGCGCGTCGCCGACCACGCCGCCGAGCCCGGTCGGCAATGGCCAGGACGTATTGTGCGGCCAGCAGCTGGCAAAACCCGCCGCGATCACCGTGCACAGGATCCAGCAGCCGAGCCGCAATGCCTCCCGGTCGAACGGACGATGCGTCAGCATCCGCCAGCCCCACACTGCGACCGGCAGCAGCAGCATGATGGCGCCGAGGCCGAGAATCTGCATCAGCAGGTCGGCGCCGATCGCGCCGGGATAGCCGAGCACGTTGCGGATCGCGCGCGAGGTGGCGTGGCTCAGCGACGGATCCTGCACCGACCAGGTCATCAGCGCAGCGGTGATGGCGCCCGACAGCGCAATCAGGCCGAGCCCGGTGAGTTCGCGCAGCCGCCGCGCCAGCGCTTCGCGCAACGAGAGCGGCAGATGGCCGACCAGGGGGATGACACGTTCGATCGCTGGCATACTCAATCTTCGCGCTTCGCGATTAACCCAGGGTTTCGACCAGGCGGTGCATCGCCTCGGCCGTCGATTCACTGTCGGAGACCAGCGCAAGGCGGATATAGCCCGCGCCCGGATTGGAACCGTCGTTCTGCTCGCGCGCCAGATAGCTGCCGGGAATCACGCGAACGCCGGCGTCGCGATAGAGCCTGACGGTCACCGCCTCGTCGCCGCCGCGGTCAGAGACGTCGAGCCAGACGCAGAAGCCGCCGGCCGGACGCTTGTAGCCGTAGCGGTTGCCGAGGATCTGGTCGGCGAAATCGAACTTGATGCGATAGAGCCTGCGATTTTCCTCGACGTGCGCCTCGTCGCTATAGGCGGCGACCGCGACATGCTGCAGCGGCACCGGCACCTGCGGTGCGGCGACGTTGCGCAGCTCGTGGAATGCAGCGAGGAACTTTCTGTCGCCGGCGGCGAAGCCGACCCGCATGCCCGGCAGGTTGGAGCGTTTCGACAGCGACTGGAACGCGACCACATTGCTGAAGTCGGGACCGGCGCATTCGAGAATGCTGCCCGGCGCCTCGCGGGTGTAGATCTCCGAGTAGCACTCGTCGGAGAGAATCATGAAGCCGAACCGGTCGGCGAGCTCTTTCAGCCGCGCAAAATAGGCGCGCGAGGCGACCGAGCCTTGCGGATTGGCGGGCGAGGCGATGAAGAACGCGACGGTGCGCGCCAGCGTCGCCTCGTCGATCGCATCGAGATCGGGCAGAAAACCGTTGGCGAGCGTGGTCGGCAGATGGATCTGCTCGCAGCCGGCCGCGCGGGCGCCGGCGCCATAGGCCGGATAGAACGGATTCGGCATCAGGATCGCCGGCCGTCCCTTGCGCGCGGCGACATAGCGCGACGCGGTGATGGCGGCAAAGAACAGCCCCTCGCGGCTGCCGTTCAGCACCATCACCTCGCTCTCGGGATCGACCGGCCGCGGCAATTGGAACCGGCTCGATAGCCAGGTCGCGACCGCGCGGCGAAACGGCTCGATGCCCTTGGCGATCGGGTAACGGCCAAACTCGGCGGTGTGCTTGGCCAGCACCGGCCCGACGAACTCGGGCACCGGGTGCTGCGGTTCGCCTAACGACAGCGTAATCAAGGGCTTGGCTGGCTGATAGGGCGCCAGCAGCTCGGTTGTACGCAAGAACGGGGAACGCTCGGCTTGGCCGGCGGATGCGACATCGCCGGCGCCCTGCGCCAAGCCGGATGAGGCGGTCATTGCCATGGTTGAAATGCCAGCACTTTCACTGCGATCGGGGGTGAGGGGAGCCGACCGTAAACCGATCAAATCACCATAGATAGGGCGAGGTTAAGACGCGATTAACCATCGGCGGCGCGGCACGTTTGGCCGGCGCGTGATATCAGCACCCCCCAGAAAACGCATTGAAAAGCCGCATCAAAATTGCACCGAGACATGATCCATCGCCGCGCCGTCAGGGCGCTCATCATCACCGGTGAACGCGAAGTCCTGCTGATCCGGATTCGCCCGCCGCACGGCCACGACTGTTTCTGGATCGCGCCCGGCGGCGGCATCGAGGCCGGCGAGGCGCCGGAAGAAGCGTTGCAACGGGAATTGGCCGAGGAATTGGGGCTGGTCGATTTTCAGCCCGGTCCCGCCGTCTGGCGGCGTCATCACATCTTCAACTGGGGCGGCCGGCGGATCTCCCAGAGGGAAGAATACCGGATCGTCCACACGGATCGATTCGCGCCCGTGATGAGCGACAAGACGGAGGCGAAGGTGCTCGATTGCTTTCGCTGGTGGCCGATCGCCGATCTATCCCGCGCGGAGGAGCGCCTCACGCCGCTGTCGCTGGCCGGCATCCTCGAAAGCTATTTGCGCGACGGCGCGCCAGGCGAGCTGCCGGACGAGGAAGTCCTGATCGACTGACAGCATTGCCGTGCATTCGAGTGATCCGCTTTACCCGCCATTAAGGCCAGCGCGGACGTCACGAGTTCCTTCAGCAATTCGCAACACAGCACGACCGAATGATCTCGCGTATTGCGAGGACGTGCAGACGGACATGGCCATCAGGATCGAGACACACGGCGATGTTCTGCGCCGCACCGGCAAGGTGATGGCGATTGCCGCCGGCATGACCGCGGTGATGTCCTTCACCATCGGCATGCTGGTGTTCGGCCGCGATCTGGCCGCGCCGATCACGGTCGGACAGATGCAGCTGTTCGGGCTCACCGCCGGCGTCTTTATCTCGATCGCGCTCAGCGGCGCGATGTCCTATCGCGCCGGCCTGTTGATGCTGGAGCTCGCACATACCCGCCGCGAGCTGGCCCAGATCTCGCAGACCGACCAGCTGACCGGCCTGTTGAACCGGCGCGGCTTCGACACTGAGGCCGCCGCGGCGCTGGACCGGGCGCAGGCGGACGGCGCGTCGGTGGCGGTCCTGATGTGCGACATCGATCATTTCAAGTCGATCAACGATCGCTACGGCCATGAGATCGGCGACAGAGTGCTGGTCGAGATCGCCGACGTGTTGCGCCAGTTCGCGATCCGGCACGGCGCGCTGGTCGCCCGCTACGGCGGCGAGGAATTCGCAGCCGTGGTGACCGGCCTGAGCCACGAGCAGACCGCGCACGGCGCCGAGGAAATCCGCCGCGATTGCGCGGCGCGGACCATCCTCGACGGCGTGACCCTTCTGCCGGTGACGATCAGCATCGGCTTCACCTTGAAGGACTCCGGCTTCGATCTCGGCAATTTGATGCGAACCGCCGACCAGGCGCTCTACGCCGCCAAGCGCCATGGCCGCGACCGCGTCGAGCACGCGCGCGACGCGGCGTGAGCTTCGCTGCTTTTCGCGCGGCCAAACGAGTGCGAGTTACATGATCCCGTCATGCCCGGCCTTGTGCCGGGCATCCACGTCTTGGTTTCCGTGACGCAAAGACGCGGATGGCCGGGACAAGCCCGGCCATGACGAATCCAATTTGCTTGCACCCGTAGCCCGGATGCAGCGCAGCGAAATCCGGGGCAGTATCGCCCACGTAGACACCGTTCCCGGATTGCGCTGCGCTCCATCCGGGCTGCGCGGTCGCTTTCGTGACGTCTACCGCGCCGGCAGCTTCTCGAACGACGGCTTGCCCTCGGGGAGATGGTGGAAGGTCTGCTTGTCGCAGGTGTAGATCGTCATCTGCGGGGTGAACACGCTGGGGTCGTCGAACGTGCCGACCTTCAGGATCGTGGCGGGCAGGCCCGGCACCTTGGTCACCAGATGGGTGCCGCATTCCGGGCAGAATTCGCGCGTCACGGCGCGTTCGAGGTCCTTCCGGGTGAACTGCTTGGGTTGGCTGGCGGTGTATTTGAAGCCGGTGGTCGGCATCGCCATGAACATGTTCGGTCCGCCGCCCGTGATGTATTGGCATTCGCGGCACAGGCATTGCGCCGCCATCATCGGTTCGCCTTCGGCCTCATAGCGCACGTTGCCGCAATAGCACCTGCCTTGCACCTTCATGACGTCCTCCCGTTTTCTTGTCTGTAGCCTGTTATTCCACGATAGCAGGCAATTCCGACAATATTTTCTCAAGCCGCAGGAAAAAGAAAGGGGCTCCAACTTGCGCTGGAGCCCCTCAACGGTCCGGACATTGCCGGGTATGTGCCCGGACCGTAGTTCTGGGAGCGACCGCTTGGGGAGGTCGCGCCCCGGGAGAACCTCTTACATGTTGTAGGCGCGCTCCGTGTGCTCGGTGATGTCGAGGCCTTCACGCTCGGTCTCGACGTTGGCACGCAGGCCGACGATCACGTCCACGATCTTGTAGAGGATCGCAGAGCCGATGCCCGACCACACCAGCGTGGTGGCGACGCCCCAGCACTGCGAGGTCATCTGCGCCACGAAGTCGTAATCGGCAACCTTCGGCGGGATCGCGGTGTAGTCGATGATACCGGCACCACCGAGCGCCGGGTTGACCAGGATGCCAGTGCCGAGCGCGCCGATGATGCCGCCGACGCAGTGGACGCCGAACACATCGAGCGAGTCGTCATAGCCGAGCGCGTTCTTCACGACCGTGCAGAAGAACAGGCAGACCACGCCGACCACGAGGCCGAGCACGATGGCACCCATCGGACCGGCGTAACCGGCCGCGGGCGTCACCGCGACGAGGCCCGCGACCGCGCCCGAGAGCGCGCCGAGCAGCGAGGGATGGCCCTTGATGATCCATTCCGCGAACATCCAGGCCAGCGCCGCCGCGGCCGTGGCCACGAAGGAGTTGGTCATGGCGAGCGCAGCGCCGCCATTGGCTTCGAGGTTCGAACCAGCGTTGAAGCCGAACCAGCCGACCCAAAGCAGCGAGGCGCCGATCATGGTCATGGTCAGCGAGTGCGGAGCCATCAGATCCTTGCCGTAGCCGGTGCGCTTGCCGATCAGCAGCGCGCCGACGAGGCCGGCGATGCCCGCGTTGATGTGCACGACGGTGCCGCCGGCGAAGTCGATCGCACCCTTCTTGAAGATCCAGCCGGCGTCGGCGTTGATCGCGTCGAGGGCGGCCTGCGCCTTCGTCTTGGCATCGCCGTCAGCCGCGGCGGCGAGCGCCTTGGCAGCATCCTGGATCGCGTCCGGGCCCGGCCAGTACCAGACCATGTGCGCGATCGGGAAGTAGATCACGGTGACCCAGATCGGGATGAACAGCGCGATCGCCGCGAACTTCATGCGCTCGGCAAAGGCGCCGACGATGAGGGCCGGCGTGATCGCCGCGAAGGTCATCTGGAAGCACACATAGACGAGCTCCGAGATGTTGGCGTCGACCGAGAAGGTCGCAGCCTTGGAGTCCGGCGTGACGCCCATCAGGAAGGCCTTGGAGAAGCCGCCGATGAAGTCGGAGCCGCCGGTGAAGGCGAGGCTGTAGCCGTAGAGGGCCCAGAGCACGGTGACGATGCAGACGGTGTAGAACACCTGCGCCAGCACCGAGAGCATGTTCTTGGAGCGGACGAGACCGCCATAGAACAGCGCGAGGCCCGGGATGGTCATCAACAGCACCAGCACCGTCGATGTCAGCATCCAGGCGTTGTCGCCCTTGTTGACGGTTGGCTCGGCGTAGGCGGCGGTCGCGGCAAACAGGCCGATTGCGAGGGCCGCCAAACCCGCGCCATAGGGACGCTTGAACGTCATGTTATTTCACTCCTGAGGTCTTAAAGGTTGAGCGCGAAGTCAGAGGGCCGCGGCGTCGGCCTCGCCGGTGCGGATGCGCACGGCGTGCTCGAGGCTGATGACGAAGATCTTGCCGTCGCCGATCTGACCGGTCTTGGCGGCGGAGGTGATGGCGTCGATGGTCTTGTCGACCTGATCGGAGGCGACTGCGACCTCGATCTTGATCTTGGGCAGGAAGCTCACCGCATATTCGGCGCCGCGATAGATTTCCGTGTGGCCCTTCTGACGGCCGTACCCCTTGACTTCCGTCACCGTGAGACCGTGAACGCCAATGGCGGTCAGGGCGTCACGGACCTCTTCCAGCTTGAATGGCTTAATGATCGCCATAACAATTTTCATGAGTCCTATCCCCGCTTGGGCCCGGTGCGAACGAACACCGGGAGTTTCGACTGAGGTTCACCACGCGGAAGACATCCACTACGCGGGCACAGCCGGGACCCTTAGAATCAAATGCCGTGCCAAACGGCTCGGGTTCGCTAATGGATTATGAATCCGGACCTTTTCCCGCGTTGCGGGAGCCAGCTGCGGCTGCGCCATTCCGTCGCGCCTAAAATCTAATCATATTGGCCTAATTCGTGAGCAAGCCAGGGTCTGGACACAATTCTGCTCAGTCGCGGTGCAGGTGACGGTATCTAGATAAGGAAGTGCCGGGCCATTAGGCGGCGTCGCGTGCTGCAAAAACCCTGTCGATCAGTCCCCATTCGAGCGCCTGCTCCGCTGACATGAAGTGATCGCGGTCCAAGGTCCGTTCCACGTCCGCCTCGGTGCGCCGGCAGTGCTGCGCATAAAGCCGGATGATGCGCCGCTTGGTCGCCTGCATCTCGGCGGCATGGATCTGGATGTCGGACGCCTGGCCCTGGAAGCCGCCGAGCGGCTGGTGCACGTGCAGGCTGGCATTCGGGAGCGCCGCGCGGTGACCGGGCTCGCCGGCCATCAGCAGGAACGACCCCATCGAGCGCGCGGTGCCCATGCACAGCGTGTGCACCGGCGCCTTGATGAACTGCATGGTGTCGTACATCGCAAGCCCGCTGGTGACCACGCCACCATAGGAGTTGATGTAGAGGTTGATCGGCTTGTTCGGGTTGTCGGCCTCGAGGAACAAGAGCTGCGCGCAGACGAGCCCGGACATCGCATCATTGACCTCGCCGTTGAGGAAGATGATGCGTTCGCGCAGCAGCCTGGAATAGATGTCAAAGGACCGCTCGCCGCGGGACGACTGCTCGACGACCATCGGGACGAGTTGCATCATGTCGCGCATCGGCGACCTCCCATTTCAGCAGGTGATGAAGTTTCAGCGGATGATGAAGTCTGCGATCAGGCCGCGCGCATCAGCGCGCGGCTGTTGCTGTTGGCCGCTTGCGGCGGGTTTGCGCGCTGGTCGCAGGCTTCCTGGATGATGCGAAACCGGGTGCCGCCGGCCTCGTTCGGCTCGATCCGGAAGGTGACGTGACTCTCGCGAAACGGCGGCTCGGAATCGCGGAGCCGGTAACGCACCTCTTCGCCCGTGATCGATGATAGGGGTTCAGCGCCCGCGAGATCACAATCCGGAAGCCAGCGTTCACGCAGGGCTGGAATGGTGACGGCGCGCCATACTTTGTCAGGCGGTGCGTCGAGCTCGTACTCGATCACCAAGGCTGCATCGGCGTCAGGCTCAACCGTGTCGCTCATTGATCCATGTCCTTCAAGAGGTCGGAGAGCGCTTCGATGCGCTTCGGCCAAAAGGCGCGGTAGCGGGCGAGCCAGGTCCCGATGCTGGCGATCCCGTCCGGGTCGACTTCATAATTCACGAAGCGGCCCTGCCGCTGCTCGCGCACCAGTCCAGCCGCGCGCAGCACGGCCAGATGCTGCGACATCGCCGGCTGGCTGATTTCCAATCCGTCGCGCAAGGCGCTGGCATTCAGGCTGCCGCCGGCCAGCTTCTCAAAGACCCTGCGGCGGGTCGGATCGGCCAGTGCCTTGAAGATATCGGTATCGACCATGCCGACACATAAGCATACGCTTATGTGACGTGCAAGCGTGAACTCTGCGCGCGCCGTGCGGGGTGAGATCGCGCCCGGTCCCTTTGCATGGGGTTGTTTTGCGAGTTTGCCCTCGCTGCGCCCCCATGACCTCGGCCGCTACTGCAGCGCCTCGCCGTGCTGCGAGATGTCGAGGCCCTCCAGCTCCTGCTGCATCGAGACCCGCAAGGGGACGAAGGCCGAGACCAGCTTGAGCAGCACGAAAGTGACGCCGCCGCACCAGAGCGCTGTAACGACGACGCCGTAGAGCTGGATCAGCAGCTGCTGCGGATTGCCTTCGAGCAGGCCGGAGGTGCCGCCGATCGCCGCGGTGGCGAAAACGCCCGCGAGCAGCGTGCCGGTCAGGCCGCCGATGCCGTGCACGCCGAACACGTCGAGCGAGTCGTCGTACTGGAAGCGATGCTTCAGCCAGGTGCAGGCCCAGAAGCAGACGAGGCCGGCAATGATGCCGATGATGATGCCGTGCCACGGCGCGACGAAACCGGATGCCGGGGTGATGGTGCCGAGCCCTGCGACCGCGCCCGAGATCATGCCGAGCACCGACGGCTTGCGGCGCGTCGCCCATTCGATCGCGCCCCAGGTCAGCGCGCCGGCGCAGGCCGCAAGATGGGTGGCGGTGATCGCCATCACCGCGCGCGAATTGGCCGCCAGCGCCGAGCCGCCGTTGAAGCCGAACCAGCCGACCCAGAGCAGGCCGGTGCCGACCACGGCGAGCGACAGGTCGAACGGCGACAGATTCTCGCTGCCATAGCCGTGCCGGTTGCCCATCACCTTGGCCGCGACCAGGCCGCTGATGCCGGCGGACAGATGCACGACGAGGCCGCCGGCGAAGTCCATCACGCCCATCGAGGCGAGGAAGCCGCCGCCCCACACCCAATGCGCCAGCGGCACATAGGCGAAGATGAACCAGCCGATCGAGAACAGCACATAGGCGGAGAACCGCATGCGGTCGGCGACCGAGCCGGCAACCAGCGCCACCGTGATGATCGCAAACGTCATCTGGTACAGCATGAACAGCGCTTCCGGGATGGTCTTTGCCGCCGGATTGACGCTGTCCATCGTGATGCCTGCGAGGAACCAGCTGTCGAGCGAGCCGAGCCACGGGCCGTTGCCGACGAAGGTCAGCGAATAGCCGAAGATGACCCACAGGATCGAAATGATCGCAACGGCCGTGAGGCTCTGCGCCATCGTCGCCAGCACGTTCTTCTTGCGCACCATGCCGGAGTAGAACAGCGCGAGCCCCGGGATCGTCATCATCAGCACTAGCGCGGTGGCCACCATCATCCAGGCGGTGTCGGCGGCGTTGATGCCGGAAGCGCTGGAGTCTTGCGCTGACGCCGGCGTACCCCACGAGAGCAGGATTGCAGCAGTGATCGGCGCAGCTGATATCGCTGCACGAAGAGCTCGTGCCCCCATCATCATTCCCCGGCGTGTCGTCGTTTCTTGATGTGGATTTCGGCGTGCACCGGCGTCGTTGCCGGCGATGATCTCGAACTTTTCTTGAGCATGATCCTTTCGGAAGACCGGCTTCCACTTTTCCGGATCATGCTCCAAGGCTCATGCTTCAAGGCTCAGAGCGCGTCGTTGTCGGTCTCGCCGGTGCGGATGCGCAGTGCGTGGTCGATCGGCGTTACGAAGATCTTGCCGTCGCCGATCTGGCCGGTGCGGGCGTGCTCGGTGATGACGCTGACCGCCTTGTCGGCGAGCGCGGTGTCGACGGCGATCTCGATCCTGAGCTTGGGCAGGAAATTCACCACATATTCGGCGCCGCGATAGATCTCGGTGTGGCCCTTCTGGCGGCCATAGCCCTTCACCTCGGTCACCGTCATGCCGTGAACGCCGATCGCGGTCAGGGCCTGGCGTACCTCATCGAGCTTGAACGGTTTGATGATCGCGACGACGAGTTTCATGGTTCAAGCCTTCATTTCCTTGAGGTTTTCCGTGTGCGCCCATCCCCGGAGCGGCACTTGCCGTCTCCGGAGCGGCACTTGCCATCTCCGAGCCTGCACGTCCCGCCACCGGAGCGGCAATTTGCCGTCCGCCAAATCTGGCAGCTTTCTGGGCAAATGGCATAAAAAAGTTGCAGGTTGAAGGGGAAAACGTGCGCAGCGCGTGAACTCCGTCACTGTACGGGACGACAACCGTCGGCCAGAATATGGCTTTCCCGCCCCGGTCAGCGCTCCCGCTGGCTCATTCTCGCCACAGCGCGTGCGCCCGCGCCCCGAGGAACAATAAAATGTCGAATCGAAACTGGTTTTATGCATCTGAAGGCCAGCAAAAGGGCCCCCTGCCTGAAGCTCAGCTCCGCGACCTGATCACCCGTGGCATGGTGGGCGCCGATACCCTGGTGTGGACCGAGGGCATGGCCGGCTGGCAGAAGGCCGGGGAGATTCCTGGCCTTGTTCCGAGCGCGGGGGCGCCGCCGGCGTTTCCGCAGGCCGGCGGACCGCCGCCGGTGGCCGCATCGGCAAGCTATAGCGGCGGCGCGCTGTCCGCCGACTTCCCGATCTGGGGCCTGTTCGGACGCAGCTTGCTGATGTTCATCGGCCAGATTTTCGTCATCCCCGCGCCGTGGACCGCGACCGGCCTATATCGCTTCGCGATTCCCTATATCCGCGTGCCGGGCCGGCCGCATCTCGGCTTCACCGGGCAGCCGCTCGACATCTGGTACGTCTTCATCGTGCTCGGTCTTCTGACCTATGCCGGAGCGGCCAACAGCAACATCGTCACGCTGCTCTCGCTGCTGCTGCAGGGCTTCCTGAGCTGGATGATCGTTCGCTGGATCTTCGGCCGCCTCAGCTCGAGCGGCCAGGAGCTGCCGATCTCGTTCAACGGCAGTCCGGCGGTCTATGTCGGCTGGTACGTGCTGATGGTGATCGCGGCCATCACCATCATCGGCTGGGCCTGGGTGATGACGGCGTGGTTGCGTTGGATCTGCCGCAACGTCGAAGGTACGCGCCGCGAGGTCACCTTCAATGCCTCGGGCCTCGAGGTGCTGTGGCGAACCATCGTGTTCTCGGTCGGCTGCGCTTTCCTGATCCCGATTCCGTGGGTGCTGCGCTGGTACGCCAACTGGTTCATCTCGCAATTCGCGCTGACCGAGCGCGGCGCCTACGCCAACGGCTAAAGCGATTACGCCTTGCGTTCGCGCACCGAACCTTCTTGCGCGACGGACGCCACCAGCGTGCCGTCGGGCTTGAAGATCTGGCCGCGGGTCAGGCCGCGGCCTGATTGCGCGCTCGGCGAATCCTGCGCGTAGAGCAGCCATTCGTCGGCGCGGAACGGGCGGTGAAACCACATCGCGTGATCGAGGCTCGCCGGCATCATGCGCCGGTCGAACAGCGTGCGGCCGTAGCGCGCCATGACCGCGTCGAGCAGCGAGAAATCCGACGCATAGGCGAGCGCGCACAAATGCAGCGCCGGATCGTCGGGCAATTTCGCCGCGGTGCGGATCCAGACATGGATGCGGCCATCCTCGATCTGCTGGCCGAAATAGCGGCCGAGCTCGACCGGGCGCAGCTCGATCGGCCGGTCGCTCTCATAGTAGCGGCGGATGAACACCGGCATTTCCTTGAACATCGGCTGCTTCGACACTTCCTCCGCGGTCAGCTTCTCCGGCGGCGGCACGTCGGGCATCTTCTCCTGATGATTGAAGTTGCTCTCTTCCTCGGCGTGGAACGAGACCATGATGGAGAAGATCGCGTTGCCGTGCTGGATCGCGGTGACGCGGCGGGTAGTGTAGCTCTTGCCGTCGCGCAGCCGCTCGACCTGGTAGATGATCGGGATCTGCGGATCGCCCGGCAGGATGAAATAGCAATGGATCGAGTGCGGCAGCCGGCCCTCGACGGTGCGGCAGGCCGCGACCATCGCCTGGCCGATCACCTGGCCGCCGAACACGCGCTGCCAGCTGGTCTTCGGGCTGTTGCCGCGGAACAAATTCACCTCGAGCTGCTCGAGATCGAGGATGGATAACAGGTCGATCAGGCTCTTGGACATGGGTGGTGCTCTCTTTCGTCATTCCGGGGCTCGCGAAGCGAGAGCCCGGAATCCATTCGTCCACGGAACATGCGGCTTGATGGATTCCGGGTTCTCGCTGCGCGAGCCCCGGAATGACGACCGTTGGATTTGGCCTTGTTTCTGTCCCCTGTTTCGCCCAGCTATTATCAGGTAGCAAGCACAGTCTGAGAGCGCGGGGCGCGTAAAGGAACGGCATGCCGGCACAGCGAAGTATTGTCATCTGCGGGGGCGCTTTTGCGGGTCTGGCGCTGGCCGTGGCGTTGCGCCAGGGGCTGGGCCCGGACATTCCGGTCATCGTGGCCGATCCGGCGCTGAGCCAGCGCCCGAGCCGCGATCCGCGCGCGACCGCGATCGTGGCCGCCTGCCGGCGGCTGTTCGAGACCCTCGGCGTCTGGGGGCAGGTGGCGCCGACGGCGCAGCCGATCACGGACATGGTCGTGACCGACTCCAAGCTGGAGGACGCGACGCGTCCGGTGTTCCTGACCTTCGCCGGCAATGTCGAGCCCGGCGAGCCGTTCGCCCATATGGTCGAGAACCGCTATCTGATCGATGCGCTGGCGACCCGCGCCGAGGCCGAGGGCGTCGAGCTGCGTGCCACCGCGGTGTCGAGTTTCGACTCGCGGCCCGACGGCGTCAGCGTCCGGCTGGCCGACGGCACCGAGATCGATGCGAGCCTGCTGGTCGCCGCCGACGGCGCGCGCTCGAAACTGCGCGAGCGCGCCGGGATTGCCACCCACGGCTGGGATTATGACCAATCCGGCATCGTGGTCACCGTCGGGCATGAGCGCGAACATCACGGCCGCGCCGAGGAGCATTTCCTGCCCGCCGGTCCGTTCGCGATCCTGCCGCTGACCGGCAATCGCTCGTCGCTGGTGTGGACCGAGACGCGCAAGGAAGCCGCGCGCATCACGGCGCTGAGCGAGTCGGAATTCCACGCCGAGCTCGAGCAGCGTTTTGGTTTGCACCTCGGTGAGATCAAGGCGCTCGACAAGCCGCGCGCATTCCCGCTCGGCTATTTCGTCGCGCGCTCGTTCATTGCCGAACGGCTGGCGCTGATTGGCGACGCCGCGCATGTGATCCATCCGATCGCAGGACAAGGGCTCAACATGGGCCTGAAGGATGTCGCTGCACTTGCCGAGGTGGTCGTCGATGCGGCGCGGCTGGGCATGGATCTCGGACAGGCCGACGTGCTCGAGCGCTATCAGCGGTGGCGGCGCTTCGACACGATGGCGATGGGGGTTGCGACCAACTCGCTGAACTTCCTGTTCTCCAACGAATCGACGCTGCTGCGCACCGTACGCGACATCGGATTGGGCCTCGTCGATCGCGCGCCGCCGCTGAAGAGCATGTTCATCCGCCAGGCGGCGGGATTGTCGGGCGAAGTGCCGCGGCTGCTGAAGGGCGAAGCGCTGTAGGCTTGCTCGGTGCCGTAGCCCGGATGCAGCGAAGCGAAATCCGGGAGCAATCTCTCCACGGGTGGATCGGCCCCGGATTGCGCTGCGCTTCATCCGCATCCACTATTTCTGCGAAATGAAGCCCGCCACCGCGTCGATCAGGTCGGGATCGAGCGACCGCTCCGGCTCGTTGTAGCTTGCCATGTCGTCCGCCGCGTCGGTGACGTCGACCAGCAGGTGATTCATGTCCGGCAGCCACAATGATTTGGCTGCGACGTCGGCGGTGGTGAGCGCGAGAAAGTCGAGCCGCGCCAGCTGATGGTCGCGGCCGCCCGCGACGATCAGGACAGGCGCTGTGATCTTCTTCATCGGATCGATCGGATCCTCGGTGAAGGCTGATGTGATGGCGGGCTGCATCGCAGGCGCGATCGCCAGGCCCGCGGGCGGCGGGTTGACAATCTGCCCGGCCATGATGTCGTCGATGGCCTTTCCGATCGGGGCGAATTTGTCCGGCGGCAGCTGCTTTTCGAGCTGCGCCTTCAACAGGTCGCCCTGCTTGCGCGCCGCCGTTGCCAGCAGCACCAGCCGGTCGATCGGCACGCGCTGTGCGGCGAGGATCGCGACCAGCCCGCCCTCGCTGTGCCCGACCACCGCAACATGGGCGAACCTGCCGCCGCCGCGCAGATACTCGATCAGTGCCGCCGCATCGCCGACATAGTCCTTGAAGCGAAAGTCCTCCGGACGGCCGAACTCCTTCTTCCATTCGCCGGCGCCGCGCTTGTCGTAGCGCAGCGTCGCGATGCCGCGTGCGACCAGCTGCTGGGAGAGCTTCTTCAATGTCGCCGGCTTGAGCTGCGGCCCGTTGCCGTCATGATCGGTCGAGCCGGAGCCGGCGATCAGCAGCGCCACCGGCGGTTTTGCGATGTCGGGCGGCACCGTCAGCACCGCGTCAATGGCGCCGATGCGCAGCCAGCTCTCGTCGGCTGTCGCGCTCGCCACCGAGACGAGCAGCAGCAGCCATGTGACGAGGGCGCGCATGTGGTCCTCTTATTGGAGCATGATCTCAGCGCAAACGCTTGCGTTTGTCGCGGGAAAACCACCTCACACTTTTCCGGATCATGCTCTAGTCGATCTTGCGCGCCTCTTCCGGCAGCATGATCGGGATGCCGTCGCGGATCGGATAGGCGAGCTTTGCGGAGCGCGAGATCAGCTCCTGCCGCGCGGCGTCGAATTCCAGCGGTCCCTTGGTGATCGGGCACACCAGGATTTCGAGCAGTTTTGGGTCGGCGGTGCTTTCGAGGTGGTCGGTCGTCGAATTCATTGATGTCTCCGACTGGAGCGTTTTCGAGCGAAGTGGGCAGCGGTTCGCGTGAAGAAAACGCGTCAGAACAAACTGGCCGTCGTGTAGCACATTCCCGTGTCAGCTGTCAGTGCTTGGTCATCCGCAACAGCTCGTCGATTGCGGCCTGCTGACGCGGCTTCGGCAGCGTCTGCTCGGACAGCGCGTAGCCGATGAACGCCCAATAGAAGATCTGCGCCCGGCCGCGCGCCACGCCGTCGGGGAATCCAGCGTGCCGGAGCAGGGTTTCGATATAGCCGATCCGGCGCTGGTCGACCTCGAGCACGGCGGCGCGCGCCGCGGCATCGGCGGTGGCCCAGCTGCGTACCGCGCGTTCGAGTGCCATTCGCGCCGAGAAGGTCCGGCGCAGCAGCAGCGCCAGGGCATCGCCGCCTTCCGGAACGGTCTCGAGTTCGGCGATCACCTGCTCGGCGGCAACCTCGCGCCAATGGTCGAGGATTGCGGTCCGGTAGGCGCCGATGTCGGCGAAATGCCAGTAGAAGCTGCCGCGCGAGACCCCCATGGCCTTGGCCAGCGGCTCGGCCTTGAGCGCCGTGAAGCCGTGCTTCGCCAGCGTCTTCAGGCCCTGATCGAGCCAGTCCTTGACCGAGAGCTGTTCCGTCATGGTTCCCCGTCCGCGCCCGACCATACACAAGTGTATTGACAGGCGCCAGCCGGCGGTGTCCTATCCATACAGTACTGTATGGAGGAGTCGCGATGCGTGACCTTCTGCTGCAAGGCGCCGGAATCATCGCCATCCTGGTCAGCCTGATCCATGGCGTTCTCGGCGAGACTAAAGTGTTCGCACGCGCCACCGTCGAACCAGCACGGCTGCGTCTCTTGCTTCGTCTGGTCTATCAGGCCGGCACGGTCGCCTGGATCGGCGGCGGCGTGCTGCTGGTCGCCGCGCCGGCGATGGCCTCCGATGCCGCGCGGCACTGGATCGTGGCAACGCTCGCCATTGTGTTCGGCAGCGCCGCGCTCGCCAATGCAGTCGCGACGCGTGGCCGGCATTTCGGCTGGATGGCGATGAGCGCCGTCGTGGCGCTCGCCGCCGCCGGCTACTAGCAGGCGCGATCATGACGACTGATCGCATCAGCCTGCGCATCGCCAATGGCGTGGCCGACATCCGGCTCGACCGTCCGGACAAGCTCAATGCGCTCGATCCGGCGATGTTCACCGCAGTCGCCGACATCGGCGCGCAGCTCAAGGACAACCCGAAGGTCCGCGCCGTGGTGTTGTCGGGCGAAGGCCAGGCGTTCTGCGCCGGCCTCGATGTCGAACGTCTGGTCGCAACGACGGAAGGCGAATCCATCCTGCCTTTTGTCGATCTTAGGCAGCGCACCCACGGCATCGCCAACTTCGCGCAGCATCTGGTGTGGCTCTGGCGCGAGTTGCCGGTGCCGGTGATTGCCGCCGTCCACGGCATCGCGTTCGGCGGCGGCTTTCAGCTGATGCTCGGTGCCGACATCAGATATCTTGCGCCAGCCACGCGTCTTGCCATCATCGAAGCCAAATGGGGGCTGGTGCCCGACATGGCCGGAACGCAGCTGATGCGTCATATCGCGCGCGAGGACGTGATCCGCGAATTGACCTACACCGCGCGCGTCTTCTCTGCGGAGGAAGCGCTTGGTTACGGCTTCGCGACCCGGATCGTCGACGAGCCGCGCGACGCTGCACTGGAGACGGCGCGCGCGATCGCGGACCGCAGCCCGGACGCGATCCGCGCCGCCAAGCGGCTGCTCAATCTTGCAGCCGATCGCGATGCGGCGACCGGGCTCGCGGCTGAAACGGCCGAGCAGGCGCTTCTGCTTGGGACGCCCAATCACATCGAAGCGGTCAAGGCGAATCTCGAGCGACGACCGCCGCAATGGAGTTTTGCATGACCACTGGAGCGGGATTCGATCTGGAGCGTCTGATTGCAACCAATGCGTCGGCGGCATTCAACCGGCTTGTCGGCCTCGAGGTGGTTTCCGCCGGCGCCGGCGCGGTGGAGCTGCGGATGCCCTGGCGCGATGATCTGACCCAATATGCAGGCCACCTGCATGCGGGCATGATCGCGGCCCTGCTCGACACCGCCTGCGGCTTTGCCGCGGCGTCGCTCGTGGGTTCCGTCACTGGATCGCACTTCTCGATGAATTGCCTGAAGCCCGCGGTGGGCCGCTGTTTCATCGCCAAAGGCGTCACGTTGCGCGCCGGGCGCCGACAGGTGTTCGCGCGCGCCGAGCTGTTCGCGGAGAACGAACGGGGTGAGGCATCGCTGGTCGCAACCGGCGAAACCGTCCTGGTTCCGCTCGAGGGCTGAAGACGCGCGATCGCAGGATGTGTGCAATATTTATGGAGCCATCAATTTCCGTGCGGAATCGGCTTACGCGCGGATAACCATGCCACCGAAAGTTGTAGAAAATTATCGAGAAGACAATTCAATCGGCCTAGCTTGTCCGCGCCGACAACCATGGGCCGACGCATGTTTCGTGTTGTTACGTGTCTTTCAGGTGAGCATGACTGGCGGCTCGTTCTGCTCGCCGGCCTCGTCTGCTTCGTTGCCAGCATTGTCGCCGTCAACATCTTCCATCGCGCGATCGCTTCACAGGCGAGGACGCGGCTGATCTGGATCGCGATCGCGGGAGCTGCGATCGGCTACGGCATCTGGGCAACGCATTTCATCGCCATGCTCGCCTACGAGCCGGGCGTGCCGACCGGCTACGGTATCGTGCTGACCGGCCTGTCGCTCGTTGCAGCGATGATGCTGACATCCGGCGGCCTCGGCCTTGCCGCCAGCGACTCCAGCAGCTGGCGTGCGCCGGTCGGCGGCGCGGTGATCGGCGTAGGCATCGCCAGCATGCATTATCTCGGAATGTGGGCGCTGGAAGTGCCGGGCCATGTGGTGTGGTCGATGGATCTCGTGGCGGCCTCCATCGTGCTCGGCATGCTGTTCGGTTACGCCGCGCTGTCGGTCGCGGTCCGCTATCAGGATCGCTGGATGTCGCTCGTCGCGGCGCTGTTGCTGACGCTTGCGATCGTGTCGCATCATTTCACCGCGATGGGCGCGGTCGAGATCGTTCCGGACCCGCTGCTGGCTCCGGAAGCCCTGTCGCTCTCTCCCGCCTTCCTCGCCATCGTGATCGCGGGCGTGGCGCTCTCGGTACTCGGGATGAGCCTGGTCGGCGTGCTTGCCGACCGGCGCCTCGCGCTTCGCACCCGGCGCTTCGAGGAGATCATCAGCCAGCTCTCGCTGGCGCGCCAGCAGGTCGAGGCGTCGCAGAAGGAGCTCGAGGAACAGAGGCTCCGGCTGGATACGGCGATCAACCACATGGGTGAGGGGCTCTGCATGTTCGATGCTGAGAAGCGCCTCGTCGTGTGCAACGAGCGCTACGCCAAGATGTACCGGCTGCCGCCCGAATTGCTGCTGCCCGGCACCGCCCATCGCGAGATCATCACGCATCGGATCGCCAACGGCATTCTCAAGGGCGAGACCACCGACGTCGCCGCGACGCAAGTGCTCGCGACATTGAATGCGCTGCCGGCCGACGAGATCAGCAGCCGGGTCGACGAGCTTGCCGACGGCCGCCTGATCTGCGTGACGCGGCAGCCGATGCCCGGCGGCGGCTGGGTGGCGACGCATCGCGACGTTACCGAGCAGCGGCGCTCCGAGGCCAAGATCACCCATATGGCGCAACACGACGCGCTGACCGATTTGCCGAACCGCGTGCTGCTCAAGGAATGGATGGAGCAGGCGCTCTCCGGCGCGCGGTGCGGCGGGCCGAGCCTTGCGGTGCTGATGCTCGATCTCGACCGCTTCAAGGACGTCAACGACACCCTCGGGCATCCGGCGGGCGATGCGTTGCTGAAGTCGGTAGCCTCGCGGTTGCGCAGGTGCGTCCGCGATACCACGCTGGTCGCGCGGCTCGGCGGCGACGAGTTCGCTGTCATCGACTACGTCACCGATCCGGTCGCGGAAGCCGGTGTGCTCGCCGAGAGGATCAGGAAGGCGCTCAGCGAGCCGATCGATCTCGGCGATCATCGGGTGACCACCACGACCAGCATCGGGATCGCGATCGCACCACGCGACGGCACCGATTCCGACGAGGTCCTGCGCAGCGCCGATCTTGCGCTCTACTCGGCCAAGAGCTGTGGGCGCGGCTCGTTCCGCTTCTTCGAGCCGGAGCTCGATCGGCTGCTGCAGACCCGGCGCAGCCTCGAGCGCGACATGCGCAGCGCGCTCGCCAACGGCGAGTTCGAGCTGCACTATCAGCCGTTCATCAATGTCGCGAGCGGGGAGACCTGCGGCTTCGAGGCGCTGCTGCGGTGGCATCATCCGCAACGCGGCATGGTGTCCCCGGCGCAGTTCATCCCGCTGGCGGAAGAGACCGGGCTGATCGTGCCGCTCGGCGAATGGGTGCTGCGTACCGCGTGTGCGGAAGCCGCCAAATGGCCCGACGACCTCAAGATCGCGATCAATCTGTCGCCGGTGCAATTCAGGAGCCCCGAACTGGTCCCGGTGATCGTGCACGCGCTGGCGAGCTCGGGCGTTTCGCCTGACAGGCTCGAGCTCGAAGTCACCGAAACGGCGATCATCCAGGACAGCGAGGCGGTGTTCGCGGCGCTCAGCCAGCTGCATGATCTCGGGGTGCGGATCGCGCTCGACGATTTCGGCACCGGCTATTCGTCGCTGAGCTTCCTGCAGAAGTTTCCGTTCGACAAGGTCAAGATCGACCGCAGCTTCGTGTCCGAACTCGCGGGCGCAACCGACGAGTCGCGCCGGATCGCGCGCGCGGTCGTTCGCTTCGCCGTCAGCCTCGGCAAGACGACGACGGCCGAAGGCGTCGAGACCAGGGAGCAGCTCGACATCCTGCGCGCCGACGCCTGCGTGGAAGTGCAGGGCTTCCACTTCAGCCCCGCGGTCCAGAGCGAGAAGGTCGCACAGATGATCGGTGGGCGGATGCCGGCAGCAGCCGAACGCCCCGCGGTTCGCCTCGCAATGGCGGGTGCCGCGTCCTGACCGAAGGGCAGCGCCGGCAGATTCGGACATCCGTGAGGCGTAAGGCCGCAGCAAGCGGTCAAAACGAAATTGCGCGTGGAGCGCAAAGCGGTTTTCGCGCCCGTTAGAATTTCTCTAAAGCGTGCCGTGTCCGCGCTTCCTTGACTTGGCAATCACCTCAGCATTGTTCACGCATGTGCTCGGCGCGATGGCGTCGTGGGCATGATCGTCAACGGAGGGGAGATGCGCGTGAGAGTGATTTTGAGCGCTGTACTTGCAGCTGGTGTTCTGGGGCTGACAGGATCGGCGGCGTTCGCCGACGGCTACAAGACTTGCACCAAGCTCGACAAGGCGTCGTGGAAGCCGGCAACCGATGCCGAAGCCAAGGCCAAGGCCGCGGGCTACGAGGTGCGCCGCTCGAAGGTCGAGGGCTCCTGCTACGAAGTATACGGCGTCAAGGAAGGCAAGCTCTACGAGCTGTTCTACAGCCCGGAGGATCTCAGCCTGAAGCACACGATCGCGAAGTGAAGCAGACGCGATGACGAAGGCGGCGCCCGGCGCCCGCGGCGCCACCACCGTGCAGGTCTGGGACCTGCCGCTGCGGCTCTGGCACTGGGCGCTCGCCATCCTCGTCCTGGTCGCCTGGGTGACGCCCAACGTCTATGACCGGCTGCACCGGCTGGCGGGCTATTCCGTGATCGGGCTCTTGGCGTTCCGGCTGATCTGGGGCTTTGCCGGCACGCGCTATGCGCGTTTCGACAAGCTCGGCGTCCGGTTGCGAGCCGCGCCGCGCTACATCTGGAATCTCCGCCGCGGCATCACCGGCCGCTATATCGGGCTCAATCCCGCGGGCACCGTGATGCTGGTGGCGCTGCTGCTCACGCTCGCGGTCTCCGCGATCACGGGTGCGATGGAGGTCACCGTCACCTTCTTCGGCGTCTGGTGGGTCGAGGACACCCACGCCTATGCTTCGGATGCGGTGATCGTCCTGGTCGCTCTGCACGTGCTCGGCGTCATCGTGGTGGGATTGCTGCAGCGTCAGAACCTGGTGCGCGCGATGTTCACCGGGCGCAAGCAGCTTCGCAACCGTTGATCTCCGCGCAAACGCTTTGCGTTTGTCGCGAGGGATCATCCCTCATTGCACCGGCGGGTCGCCGGAGGTGCGCTTCTTGGCGAGGTCCATTTCGGTGACCGCGATCAGGATCTCGGCGCGGGTCTTCAGGTCGGGCGCCTCGAGCATCGCCTGCTTCTCGGCCGGACCATAGGGCGACATCATCGCCAGCGCATTGACCAGCGCCTCGTTCGGCGCGGATTCGATGCCTTCCCAGTCGACCTTCAGATTGTTGGCTTCGAGGAAATCCGCCAGCACCTCGAGCAGCGCCTTGCGATCGACGGCGTCCTCGCCCTTGCGCGCGGTGAAGTCGCCGGCGAAGGAGAAGAAGTCGACCTTGCATTGCCGGTACGGCGTCTGCACGGACAGCTCCTCGATCACCTTGAAGCGCGCGACGCCGGTCAGTTCGAGGATGTAGCGGCCGTCGCCGGATTCGGCGAGCTGGGTGATGCGGCCGACGCAGCCGACGCGGAACAGCGCCGGCTTCGCCTCATTCTGCGAATGCGCCACGTCGGGCTGGATCATGCCGATCAGGCGGTGACCGTCGCGCAGCGCGTCGTCGATCATCGCGAGATAACGCGGCTCGAAGATGTTGAGCGGCATCTGGCCGCGCGGCAACAGCAGCGCGCCAGGCAGCGGGAACACCGGGATCACCTCGGGGAGCTCGCCGGGCCCGCGATATTCGGCATTGATCGGCATCTGCGGTCCCGCTGCTGTGACGGGGCGTGCGTTACGAGAATAGAATCGTCGACAACCGCCTGCGCCCCTCGACGGTTGCCTCATCGGTGCCGCCCCACGCCTCGAAGAACTGCACCAGCTGCTTGCGCGCGCCGTCGTCGTTCCACTTGCGGTCACGCTTGACGATCGCGAGCAGCTGCTCGGTCGCCTCCGTGCGCTTGTTCATGGCATTGAGCGCGGTCGCGAGATCGAATCGGGCCTGATGGTCGAGCGGGTTTGCCGCGACTTTCTGTTCCAGCTCGGCGATCGGGCCGACCGACTGGGCCTGTTCGGCAAGATCGATCGCCGCCTGCACCGCCTTCACCGCGGCATCATTGCGCTTGGATTCGGGCACCATCGCGAGCGTCTGCTTGGCCTGCTCGACCGCACCCGACGTGACGTAGCACTTGGCGAGGCCGGCCAGCGCCGCGATGTTGGTGGCGTCGTGCGCCAGCACCTCGGCATAGATCTGCGCCGCACCCTCGACATCGCCCTCGGCAAGCACGGCGTCGGCCTCGGCCAGGATCTCCGCAAGATTGGGCTCGCCGGCGGCGGGCACACCCTTGGTGATCTTCTCGATGAAGGCGTTGATCTGGCTCTCCGGCACCGCGCCCATGAAGCCATCGGCGGGCTGGCCGCCCACGAAGGCGATCACGGCCGGGATCGACTGGATGCCCATCTGGCCGGGAATCTGCGGATGCTCGTCGATGTTCATCTTGACCAGCTTGACCCGGCCCTTGGCGTTGCGAACCGCCTTTTCCAGCATCGGCGTGAGCTGGCGGCACGGACCGCACCACGGCGCCCAGAAGTCGATCATGACCGGCTGGCGGCGCGATTCCTCGATGACGTCCTTGACGAAGGTCTGGGTCGTCGTCTCTTTGATCAGATCGGGCGCTGCCTCGGGCGTGGGGCCGCCCTGCTCCATTATCGTCACGTTGTCCTCGCCTTGGTCTTCTGAGGTCGGAAAAATACGGGGGCGTTCTAGCACGCTCCGGACGGCGTGTTCAGCCGTTCTGTCAGCCCGGAGCATGATCCCGGAACATGCTCCGTAGATGGCGGTTGGCCGGCGAAATTCAATCGCTCGTCGCCCGGCCCGTTCCATCGGAGATCGGGTGGGTTTGAGGTCCGGAACGGCCGACGATAGCGCTCCTTCATGGCAACAGGGGATCGCCCATGGCAAAGGCCTATTACAGTACCGTGTTCGAGCAGCCGGCCGGCGAGGTCTGGAAAATCATCCGCGATTTCAACAATTACCCGGTCTGGGTCCATGGCTCGGGCACCAGCGAGATCGAGGACGGCAAGTCCGGCGACACCGTCGGCGCCGTGCGCAACGTCTTGTACGGGGAGCGGCGGATCCGGCAGCGGCTGCTCGCACAGTCCGACGTCGAGCGCTTCCAGACCTACGAATTTGCCGGTCCGCCGACCCTGCCGGTGACGGACTTCAGCGCGACCCTCCGGGTGACCCCGGTGGTCGACGGCGACCGGGCCTTTATCGAATGGTGGGCGGTGTTCGATTGCGACGCGGCCCGCCGCGTCGAACTGGCGCAGACGCTGACCGGCTGGTTCGAGACCTGGCTCGAATCGCTCCGGGATGAGATGGCGCTGAGGCCGGTTCCGGCCGAATCATAAAAAGAAATCGTCGCGATCGCCGGTTTCGGCCGATTCGGGGTCAATTTTTAAGGAAACCGTGCGATTTCGTGAAGTTCGGACCGCGCTCTTGTGTTGCATTCACAGACAGCATTTGGCATAGGTCTGCCGTTGCCGGCGAGCGATCGCCGCCATTTCGGATGCGGGTGTAGCTCAGTGGTAGAGCACGACCTTGCCAAGGTCGGGGTCGAGGGTTCGAGCCCCTTCGCCCGCTCCAAAATATCTCGCTGACCGAGCTGACAGTCTGATGAAGGCCCGCCCATTGGTGCGGGCTTTTTTGCTGTTCGGACGGTTTTGCAGTTCAGGCAGTGCCGTGACCTCGCGGTCAGGATGCCGCGGCGCGCGATGGCCGCTTCTTCCCGCTGCCGAGCGTGAGCGACGCCGCGGATGTCAGGACCTGCGAGGCGATCTGTCCCGCGGCCGAGGTGAAGCTGGATTCCGGCTCCGACATCGACAGCGCCACAACCGAAGCGGGCGAGAGCTGCAAGGCGCTCGCGGATGCATTCCGATTCCAGCGCGCGATCGTGCCGCACTGCGCGTGCAGCGCCGGCGCGTCCACCGGACTGTCGCCGATTGCGATCGCGGACAACATGACGCTGCGGAATGGCAACATCATCGCCGCCGATGACGGCTTCAGGATCGCGGCGGTCTTCGGCGGGCAGAAGCGCAGTGTGTTGTTCAGGCCGCTGCCGAAGGCACAGGCACTCGGGCGTTCGCGCCTCTCGTCGCGATAGACGCGATCACGAGCGTTAGCTTCGTTCGAATATCACGCTGCGGTGCAGAATGCCTTGTTATCAGGCAGTCAGCGCAGGAAAATTTCGTCTCAAATTTCGTCTCAACTTGTTTTGACGCAGCGCACACCCGCGCATGCGCTTTTCAGCGTCGATGGATGTGCTACCATTTTGCCGTCTGACCTACCTCACAGACCGCCACCATCATCTCTCAAGGCGTTCAAAATCAATAACAGGCAAGCTGCAACGGCTTGCGTAGGGGAGTGACGCGATGAAATCGGCTTTCAATCGATCCATACTTGCGTTCGCGGCGATTGCGCTGCTGGCGGGGACAACCTTCGCCAATGCGCAGCAACAGACCGACAAGAACCGGGCGCTGAAGAAGTACGAATCCGGCACCAAGGAATTCTGGACCCATCCGCCGGATGACTGGTTCCTCGGCGACGAGACGGAAGCGCAGAAGGGCCTTGCCCCGCCGTCCGGTCCGCCGACCGGCGCATCCGACGCCGAACTCGCCGCGATGATGAAGAAGATCAAGCTGCCGCCGGGCTTCAAGATCGAGGTCTATGCCTCGAACGTGCTCGCCGCGCGGCAGATGGCCTGGGGCGACAAGGGCACGCTGTTCGTCGGCTCGTTCGGCCTCGGCAACGTCTATGCGATCAAGGACAACAACGGCAAGAAAGAGGTCAAGACCATCCTCAAGGGCCTCAACATGCCGACCGGCCTCGCCTTCCGCGACGGCGCGCTCTACGTCATCGCGGTCGACAAGCTGATCAAGTACGACAATGCCGAAGCCAATCTCGACAATCTCGGCAGCGGCAAGGTGGTGTATGACGACATGCCATCCTACGCGGCGCATGGCTGGAAATACATCGCCGTCGACAAGGACGGCTGGTTCTACATTCCGTTCGGACCTCCCTTCAACATCGGCATCCCGCCGACCTCGGTGTCGCAGATCCGCCGCGTCGATCCCAAGACCGGCAATGCGGAGATCTGGGCGCTCGGCGTGCGCAACTCGGTCGGCGGCGACGTTGACCCGCGCACCGGCAAGTACTGGTTCACCGAAAACGCCCGCGACTGGATCAGCGACGATCTGCCGAGCGACAAGCTCAACATGATCTCGAAGATCGGCGAGCACTTCGGCTATCCCTATTGCCACCAGGGCAACCTGCCGGACACCAAATTCGCGATGGGTCACAAGTGCTCGGAGTTCACCCCGCCGGTGTACAATCTCGGTGCGCACGTCGCTCCGCTCGGCATGAAGTTCTATACCGGCAGCCAATTCCCGGCCGAGTACAAGAACAGCATCCTCATCGCCGAGCACGGCTCCTGGAACCGGCACAAGTACCAGGGCGGCCGCATCGTGAAGATCACCGCGAGCCCCGACGGCAAGAATGCCAAGCAGGAGATCTTCGCCTCCGGCTGGATCGAGGGTGACCAGGGCTATCTCGGCCGTCCCGCCGACATCCTGCTCGACAAGGATGGCTCCATCCTCGTTGCCGACGATTGGGCCGGTGCGATCTATCGCATCAGCTACAGCAAGAAATAACGGTTGAACGCATGCGGGGCTGCGGTGGCCAATGAGGCGGCCGCAGCCCCGTTTGCTTGGTGCCAAGCTACGGAACAGACTCGTCATGCCCGGACTTGATCCGGGCATCCATCCCAACAAAAACCCTTCAGCAAGCGCGATGGATTACCGGGTCGAGCCCGGCAATGACAGCCGGAGAAACTGACAATGCGTCATGCGTCGTTTGGAATTCTGTCAGCGGCCCTGCTGCTGGCGTCGTCCGCCCAGGCGGCCGACGTCGCCGCCGGCAAGGCGAAGGCCGAAATCTGCGCCGGTTGCCATGGCGACAACGGCATCTCGCAGACCGAGAATATTCCCTCGCTCGCCGGCCAGCTCGACCAGTTTATTCAATGGCAGCTGGTGTTCTTCCGCGCCGGTGCGCGCAAGAACGAGCAGATGCAGCCGATCGTCGAGCAGCTCAACAATGACGACATCCGCAATCTCGGCGCCTATTTCGCGTCGCTGGCGCCGTTCAAGGGCGGCAAGGACGACAATCCGGAATTGTCCGAGAAGGGCAAGCAGGCCGCCGCCGGCCGCCGCTGCGCCTCATGCCATGGCGACGGCTTCGCCGGCATCAAGGCGGTGGCCCGCATCGCCGGCCAGCGCGAGGAATATCTCGTCAAGGCGCTGCATGACTACAAATCCGGCGTACGCTCCGGCGGGGCGCAGGCGGCGATGGCCGACGTGGCGTACCCGCTGAGCGACGAAGAGATCACCGCGCTCGCGCATTATCTGGCGCATCTGTAGCCGCAACAACGGTGTCGTCCCGGCGCAGGCCGGGACCCATAACCACCGGCGTCAATTGTCTTGAACGGATATCAACCCGCACCGCCTCAAATCGAGAGGCCGCGGCGTATGGGTCCCGGCCTTCGCCGGGACGACGGAGATAGATTCATCCCCGCTGCTTCTCATACGCCTTGAGATGCGTGTAGGCCGTGCGCAGCTTCGGCACCGGGATCTTGGCGGCGTCGGCGCGCACGATCAGGTCGCCGATCACGTGGTCGGCCTCGACCGGCAGCCCCGCCTTGATGTCGCGGAACATCGATGCGGTCATCGGCGAGCCTTCGGTGGTCAAGAGCCCGCGGGTGCGCTGGAAGAACGGGCCGCCCGGCGCGTGGCCGGCATCGGCCGCGATCGCGCTGCATTCGTCGAGGATGCCGAGCAGGAAATCCTGGCCGCCGGGTGCGGCCAGGATGTTGCCGACCGAGGTCCGCATCAGGCTGGTGGAGGCGGCGAGCGATGCCAGGAACACCCACTTCTCCCACATATCCTGCATCACGTGCTCGCTGGCGGCCGCACCGTTGATCGCGGAGAAGGTCTCGGCGATCGCGCGCACCCGGTCCGACAGGCCGCCGGCGCGTTCGCCGAAGCCGAGCGACTGCATCGGCTGCAGCTGCACCACTTCGCGCTTCTCGTTCAGCGTCGCTGCGATCGCGCAGAGACCGCCCAGCACATGCTGAGCGCCGAATTTCTTGTCGAGCGCATCGAGATGCAGCATGCCGTTGAGCAGCGGGATGATCGCGGTCTTGTCGCCGACCGCAGGCGCAAAGGACTTGATCGCGTCCTCGAGATCGAACGCCTTGCAGCTCAACAGCACGACGTCGAATTTGTCCGAGAGCTTGTCGGCCTGCACGGTCGGCGGGTTGTTCAGCGTGACATCGCCATTCGGGCTCTTGATCACGAGCCCGGCGGAGGCGAGCTCGGAGGCACGGCGGGGCCGGACGAGAAATGTGACGTCGCGGCCGGCCTGAAGCATCCGGCCGCCGAAATAACCGCCGATCGCACCGGCGCCGACCACGAGAACGCGCATGGGAATTTGTCCTTCTTTGTTGTTGCCCGGGAAGCGAGCGAATAGCGAATGGGAAATGGGGGATAGATAAGGATGCTGTTCGACTATTCGCTACCCGCTATTGGCCGTTCGCTCATCTCACTTTCCCGACACCAGTTCCTCGACTTCGCGCAGCTGCTCCTTGCCGAAGAAGATCTCGTTGCCGACGAAGAAGGTCGGCGAGCCGAACGCGCCGCGCTCGACGGCGGCCTGGGTGTTCGCGATCAGCTTGGCCTTCACGTCGGCGTCCTGCGCGCGGGCGAACAGTTTGGCGGCGTCGAGGCCGGCGGCGGCGATGGCTTTGCCGGCCACTTCCGGATCATCCATCTTCTTCGGCTCGACCCACATGTGGTGGAAAGCCGCCTCGATGTATCTCTCGAACACGCCTTCGAGTTGGGCGGCGACCGCCGCGCGCATCAGGTTCAGCGTATTGACCGGGAAGAACGGGTTCCAGGTGTAGGGCTTGACGTTGAAGCGCTTGAGGAAGCGCTCGGTCTCGATCTTCATGAATTCCGGCTTGTTCTTGACCCCCGCCAGCGTCTCGGCCGGCGACTTGTTGTTGGTGGCCTTGAAGATGCCGCCGAGCAGGATCGGGACGTATTCGAACTTGACGCCGGTGCGCTGCTCGATCGCCGGGATCGCCTCGTGGCTTAGGAAGGCGTTGGGACTGCCGAAATCGAACAGGAATTGCGGATTCTGGCTCACGGCGATCTCTCCCCTCGACTTATCTCGTTTGGGCTTGTTTGGCATTTCTCTAGCATGGGCCTGCTGCCGCAGGCGCCATCAGGAGAATATGATACTCATCATGTGAGCAGCAGTGCGCGATGTCAAATCAGCCGCCTGATGGTCTGCTTGCGCCATACCAGGGCGTAATAGGCCATCTGCAGCACGAACATGGTTGCGAAGGTGGCGGGATAGGCGATCCAGATGCCGCTGATGCCGATGGCACGGCTGAGCAGGATCGCGACCGGCACCTCGACCAGCGCCATGGCCAGGATCGAGATGAACAGCGGCATCCACACCGTGCCGCCGGCACGCATCGCGCCCGAGAACACCGTCGCCACGCCGAACAGCACCATGCTCCACAGCACGATGTAGAGAAGCTGCTGCGCCAGCGCGAGCACGGCGCCATCGACGATGAAGAAGCCCATCAGCGGCCGCGCGAAGAGATAGCCGAGCACGACCAGTCCGCCGGTCAGTGCGAGGTTCATCTCGATCCCGGTCCGGACGATGGCGCCGACCCGGTTGGAATCGCCGCGGCCGATTGCCTGCGCGCCGAAGATCGACACGGATATGGCGATCGAGATCGCAGGAAACTGCACATAGCCGATCACCTGGTTGACCGCGCCATAGGCGGCGGTGGCCTCCGAGCCGAACCCGTTGACGAGGCCGAGCAGCACCAGTTCGGCGAGCGAGACCACCACCATGCCGATCGCGGTCGGAATGCCGAGCCGCAGCACGATGCGCAGCAGGGCGCCGTTCGGCCGCATCGCGCGCAGGAACGCGGCGTCGAAGGCCAGCGGATGCTTGTGCCGCAGCATGTGGATATGCAGCCAGAGCAGCGTGACGACGCCCGAGACCGCGGAGGCGATTGCGGCACTGGCGACGCCCAGCATCGGCAGGCCCAGCCAGCCGCGGATCAATGCGGGCGTCACCACGAGGCCGACGACGGTCGAGACCGTCAGCGCCAGCAACGGTGTCACGGTGTCACCGACGCCGCGCATCATCGCCGCGAGCAGCAGGAATGCGAAGGTCACCGGCATCGTGATCATCATGATCCTCGCATAGGACACCGCGGCGTCGAGGACGTCTGCCGGCGTGGCGAGCGCGATCAACAGCGGGCGGGCGAACAGGCCGCCTGATATCGCGATCGCGAGCGCCAGCAGCAGCGTCACGGTCATGGTCGTGCCGGCGACCGCCTTGACGCGATCGGGCTCGTTGGCGCCCCAGGCCTGGCCGATCATGACCGAGGCGCCGGCGCTCAGGCCGATCACGAAGGAGATGAAGAAGAACATCACCGGAAAGAACACCGACGCAGCCGCGAGCGCGTCGACGCCGATCATCTGGCCGAGATAGATGCCATTGATGGTGCCGAACAGCGACTGCAGCACGTTGCTCAGCAGCATCGGCGCCAGGAACGACAGGAAGGCCTTGCGTAGGGAGGGAGGCTTGGGCACGTTCAACTTCCACATATGGTACCGAGCTTATGCGGCTTGGTGAGTAGGTCAGGTCAGGCAGCGCACCACTGTCGTCCCTGCCAAAGCAGGGACCCATACGCCGCGGCTCTTGCAAAGGGCACGCGGCTAGTTCGACGCGCTGCAACTACTACGGTGGTTATGGGTCCCTGCTTTCGCAGGGAGGACATCCCGTTCGCGGCCGCTCGTTGAAATACGGCATCGCGCGTCAGTCCGCTTGATCGCTATAGGCGAGCCGGATCGCGTGGTCGCGGATATCGGCGGGCCAGTCCGCGATCAGCGTCGCAAAGCGCCGCCGGTCGTGCGCGAACAGGGCGCGGATCGCGTCCTCGTAGTTTGGCCGGTTGCCGGCCATCGTTGTCATGAAGCGATAGGCGGCATCCTGGGCGCTGCGCGTGCGGTCCTTGTCGCCGCTCGCGCGCCGTGCCTCGTCGATCAATTTGCGGATCGCAACCGATGCGCCGCCCTTCTGCTGCGCGAGCCAGTCCCAATGGCGTGGCAACAGCGTGATCTCGCGCGCGACGACGCCAAGCTTCGGCCGTCCCGGACCGCGCGGCCCGGCCGGCGTTGCCGGCTCCTCGTCGAGCGGAGGCGCGAGCTTCGGCAGCCGCGCCAGCACGTCGTCGACCGAGCCGCGGAAATCGATGTCGACCAGCGCCGAGGTGCGGCCGTTGAACACCAGGACCGCAGCATCCTTGCGAAGGTCGAGCAGCTGCTTGGCGGCGCGTGCGACCTCCGGGAGGTCACCGGCCCCGATGCGATGCTCGCCTTCGAAGGCGACATAGGCAGGATTCATGGTAGACCTCTCAGATTGCGCGACGTATTGCCCGGTTGATTTCCAGCAAGCACGGCGCGTGGATCTCGACTTTCCTGGTCCCGGCTGGCGCCACACGCCGCCCGATTGCGCCGACATTTCAGAGGACGCCCATGCTGACGGTTCATCATCTCAACAATTCCCGCTCGCAGCGCGTGCTGTGGCTGCTCGAGGAATTGGGCGTGCCCTACGAGATCGTGCGCTACCAGCGGCAGCCCGACATGCGGGCGCCGAAGGAGCTGCGCGCGATCCATCCGCTGGGCAAGTCGCCTGTTGTCACCGACAACGGCAACACGATCGCGGAATCCGGCGCGATCCTCGAATACATCATCGCGACCTACGGCAATGGCCGCCTGATCCCGCCGTCCGATACGCCGGAGCGGCTGCGCTACACCTATTGGCTGCACTATGCCGAAGGCTCGGCGATGACGCCGCTGCTCTTGAAGCTGCTGTTCACGCTGATGCCGAAGCGCGCGCCGGCGTTGCTGCGACCGCTGGTGCGCAAGGTCTCGAACCAGGCGCTGTCCACGCTGGTCAATCCGCAGATCAAGCAGCACATGGCCTATTGGGAAGGCGAGCTCGGCAAGAGCGAGTGGTTCGCCGGCAACGAATTCTCCGGCGCCGACATCCAGATGAGCTTTCCGCTGGAGGCTGCCGCCGCGCGCGGCGGGCTCGCTGACGGCCATCCGAAATGTGTCGCCTTCCTCGAGCGCATCCACGCGCGCCCGGCCTATGCGCGGGCGCTCGAGAAGGGTGGGCCGTACGAGGTTGGCCGCTAGCATCTCGGGCATCGCGGCAACTCGACCAGCGGCAGCAGCCGTGAATCGGCCAGCGCCGCCGTGCGGTGTCCGATGCCGGCGAGGTAAGCCTCCGCTACCGCGAAGGCGAGGAATGCGCCGCGGCTCTTCTGCCTGATCAGCATCGCGCGATCCCAGCGCTCGCCCTCGGGACCGATCAGGAACGGGCCGCCTTCACCCATGAACAGGATGTCGCCGCCGCTCTTCCGCAGATGCGGCAGCGTGTGCGCGACGTAGCGGTCGTAGGCTTCCGCACCCGTGACCGGGTGCGGCGGGGCCAGCTCCGGGCTTTGCGAATAGTCGGCGATGTCGCGGAAGCGCAGCAGGTTGAGCATCACCAGCTCGCCGGTGATCTCGCGCTGGGCAAAGTCGCGACCGGCGTTCCACGTCGGCTCCAGATGGCAGGTGGCGTCCATATCAGTTCGTCCGCTTACCGGTCTCGATCTCATGGTTTTACCCGGGCATAATTGCTTTGTCAATAATATCCGGGTATAAATAGCGTGCCGATACGACAGGAGCCGCCATGAAGACCCAAGACCGCAAGCTGGCCATCGCCGACTACAAGAAGCGCACTGCTGTGGCCGGCGTGTTCGCGATTCGCTGCCGCGCCACCGGGGAGGTTTGGGTCGGGCAGGCGCTCGATCTGGCGAAAATCCAGAACTGCGTCTGGTTCACGCTGGGGATGGGCAGCCACCGCAATGCCGAGCTGCAGCGCGCCTGGTCGGCGCATGGCGCGGACAATCTCTCGCTCGAAACGCTGGAGCGGATCGAGGACGAGGAGCTTGCCTATGTCCGCGATACGCTGCTCAAGGAGCGCGTACAGCACTGGCGCGCGCGCAGCTCAACGCGTCGGCGGTCTAGCTTAACGCGAGGTCTGCGCGCCGCCCGCCGACGGCAACGGCTGCACGGTGACGCCGGGCGGCGGCACGTCGTCGTCGGGCACGAAGAAATCCGACATCAACGGCACCGAGGGATCGACGCGATAGCGCTCGAAGTCGCGCACGCCGTTGGCATAGAGCACCTTGTCGTCGATGCAAAAATTGCCTGTGAACTCGCGCGATGGCCGCGTGACGATCGCATAGGCCGCATCGCCCATGATCTCGGGCGTGCGGCTCGCGCGCATCATGGCGTCGCCGCCGAGCAGATTGCCGACCGCGGCGGTTGCGATCGTGGTGCGCGGCCACAATGCGTTGACCGCAATGCCGGCGGCTTTTTGCTCGCCGGCCAGCCCGAGCACGCACATGCTCATGCCGAACTTCGCCATCGTGTAGGCGGTCGAGTGCTCGAACCATTTCGTCTTCATGTCGAGCGGTGGCGACAGCATCAGGATGTGCGGATTCTCCGCCTTCTTCAGATGCGGAATGCAGTATTTCGACACCATGAAGGTGCCGCGGGTGTTGATCCCCATCATCAGATCGTAGCGCTTCATGTCGGTCGCCTGCGAATTGGTCAGGCTGATGGCGCTGGCATTGTTGACGCAGACGTCGATGCCGCCGAACTCGGCGACGGTGGCTTCGATCGCCGCCATCACCTGCGCCTCGTCCCTGATGTCGCAGAGCACCGGCAGCGCCTTGCCGCCGGCGGCGCGGACCTCGTCGGCGGCGGTGTAGATTGTGCCCTTCAGCTTGGGATGCGGCTCTGTGGTCTTCGCCGCGATCGCAACATTGGCGCCGTCGCGCGCGGCGCGCAGCGCAATCGCAAGCCCGATGCCTCGGCTCGCGCCCGAGATGAACAGCGTCTTGCCTTTGAGCGATGTCATGAGAATGGCCTCCAGTTAGGAACGCACATTGTCAGGGTCCCTTCCCCCTCGCGGGGCAGGGTTGGAGAGAGGGGTGATCATGCGAGCTCATCATGGCCTACCCACCCGCATGCAGCACGCGGCCGCGCGTTTCCGGCAGCGCGTAGGCGGCGATGAAGAACACGGAATAGGCCGCCACCGCGAAGATCGCGATCGCGTTGGCCAGCGTGGTCGTGGTCGAGAGCGCGCCGACCAGGAACGGAAACAGCGCGCCGACGCCGCGGCCGAAATTGTAGCAGAAGCCCTGGCCGGAGCCGCGCAGCCGGGTCGGGTAGAGCTCGGTCAGGAACGCGCCCATGCCGGAGAAATAGCCTGAGGCAAAGAAGCCGAGCGGGAAGCCCAGCACCCACAGCACCTCGTTGGACAGCGGCAATTGGGTATAGAGCAGCACGATCGCGATGGCGCCGAGCGAGAAGATCAGGAACAGATTGCGCCGGCCGATCCGGTCGGCAAGCCAGGCGCCGACCAGATACCCGATGAAGGAGCCGATGATCAGTGTCGCGAGATAGCCGGTCGAGCCGACCACCGAGAGCTTGCGCTCGGTGGTGAGGAAGCGCGGCACCCAGAAGGTGATGGCGTAATAGCCGCCCTGCATGCCGGTGCCGACCAGCGAGGCCAGCAGCGTGGTCTTCAGGATCGGCCCTTGGAAGATCTCCCACAATGCGGCCGGGCCGCTGCCGGATGCCTGCTGCTGCGCCATGGTCGCGGCCGAAATCTCCGGCTCGGTGACGTAGCGGCGCAGATAGAACACCAGCAATGCCGGCAGTGCGCCGATCACGAACATCCAGCGCCACGCATTCTCCGCGGGCAGGATCGAGAACAGGATCGCCTGCGCCAGCACCGCGAGGCCCCAGCCGACCGCCCAGCCCGACTGCACCGAGCCGACCGCGCGTCCGCGATATTGCGGCCGGATCGCCTCGCCGATCAGCACCGCGCCGGCCGCCCATTCGCCGCCAAAGCCCAAGCCGAGCAGCGCGCGAGCGATCAGGAGCTGGTCGAAATTCTGCACCACGGCGCAGACCAGCGAGAAGAACGAGAACCAGATGATGGTGAGCTGCAGCGTCTTGACCCGCCCGATCCGGTCGGAGAGATAGCCGCCGAGCCAGCCGCCGACGGCGGAGGCCAGCAGCGTCACGGTGCCGGCGAGCCCGGCGGTGCCGGCATCGACCTTCCACAGCGTGATGATGGTGCCGATCACCAGCGGATAGATCATGAAATCCATGCCGTCGAGCGTCCAGCCCGAGGCGCAGGCCCAGAACGTGCGCCGCTCCGGCAGGTTCATGTCGCGATAGAAGGCGAGGAGGCTGGTGTCCTCGATCTCTGCGACTTCGATCGTTTTGGATTCGGACGTGCTCATGCGCGTTCCCCGGAGAAATCTTTCACCGGCTGTTTGCGATCCGCGGCCGGAGTTGCGCGGACCGCCAATCTATCGCGATGTTGCAGGCCGGGCAAAGCCGCGTTTGCCCCTCCTTTAGTATCCCGCCGCCTCCGAGCCGCGCGTGCGCGGATCGGGCGCGCCGAGCAGGCCGTTGGTCGTGACGACGATCGAGTTCGCGGAGGAGTAGCCAAGCGGCTCGACCGGTTTGTGGCCCTTGGCGCGCAGCTCGGCGAGCACCTCGTCGGGAAAGCCGCGCTCGATCCGGACCTCGTCGGGCAGCCATTGATGATGCATGCGGGGCGCGGCGACCGCAGCCGCGATGTCCATCCTGTAGTCGATGACGTCGACGATGATCTGCGTCACCGCGGAGATGATGCGGCTGCCGCCGGGCGACCCCGTCACCAGCACGGGCTTGCCGTCCTTGAGCAGGATGGTCGGCGCCATCGACGACAGCGGGCGCTTGCCGGGGCCAGGCAGATTGGCCTCGAAACCGACCAGGCCGAACGCATTGGACGCACCAGGCGCCGCGGTAAAATCGTCGAGCTCATTGTTGAGCAGCACGCCGGTGCCGTCGGCGACGAGGCCGACGCCGTAGGGGAAGTTCAGCGTGTAGGTGTTGCTGACGGCGTTGCCGTTGGCATCGACGACCGAATAATGCGTGGTGTTGTCGCCCTCGTGCGGTTGCTTGGCGTTGCGCACATCGGTCCAGGGCGTGGCGCGGGCAAGGTCGATGGTCGCGCGCTGCCTCGCGGCATAATCCTTGTCGATCAGCAGTTGGGTCGGCGCGTCGACGAAGGCGGGGTCGCCGAGATAGCGGGCGCGATCGGCATAGGCCCGCTTCATCGCCTCGATCATGACATGCAGCGAGGCCGCCGAGCCCTGCTTCATGTCCGACATCGGAAAGCCTTCGAGGATGTTGAGGATCTCCAGCAGCACGACGCCGCCGGAGGACGGCTGCGGCATCGAGACGATGTCGTAGCCGCGATAGGTGCCGCGGATCGGCGTACGGATCACCGGCTGGTAGGCTTTCAGATCCGCGAGCGTAAAGATGCCGCCGGCATTCCTGATCCCGCTGACAAGCTTTTCGGCGACCGCGCCCTCGTAGAAGCCGCGCGGTCCCTGCTCGGCAATTGCCGTCAGTACGCCGGCGAGATCGCCTTGGATCAGGCGGTCGCCCTCATGCAACGGCGTGCCGTCGGCATGCGAGAACGTCTTGGCGGAATTCGGCCAGCGCGACATGCGGCGATACATGTCCGCAAGCGTGTCCGACGTATCATCGGTGACGATGAAGCCGTCGCGGGCGAGATCGATCGCGGGCTTGACGATCTGCGCCAGCGTGAACTTGCCGGAGCCATATTTCTCCAGCGCCAGCGCAAGGCCCGCGACCGTGCCGGGCACGCCGATCGCGAGCGCGGAGTTGCGCGACTTGTCCGGGTCCGGCTTGCCGTCGGCGTTCAGGAACATATCGCGCGACGCGGCCTGCGGCGCGGTTTCGCGATAATCGATTGCGACGTCTTCGTTGCGGCCGGCGAGATGGATCACCATGAAACCGCCGCCGCCGATATTGCCGGCGCGCGGATAGGTCACCGCCATCGCAAAGCCGGTGGCGACCGCGGCGTCGACGGCGTTGCCACCTTGCCGGAGGATGTCGGTGCCGACCCGCGCGGCCAGCTTCTCCTGCGCCACCACCGTGCCGTTTTCGGCGCGAATGCTTTGAATCGTATTGGTGGCTGAGGGCTCGTAAGCGCGCCGCTGCACCTGACCGAGGGCGGGTGTCGCGATGCCGATCACGAGGAGAGCGGCAAACAGCCGTCGCGACATCGTTGCTGTCAGCGCCATCGAAATGTCCTGCCCTGTTCATCGCCGTATCAGCAAACCGGCCCATGCTATATGGGAACGGATTGAAGCGGCAAAAGCCTGCCTGTAGTTCGAGTTGGGGAATATCTTTCGCGATGACGGCAACAATGCAGACGGGCGCTGAACATGCGAAGGCCTACACCAAGGTCTATCCGGGCCGCGCAGCCGTCGTCAGCTGGATCTTCTTCGACTGGGCCGCGCAGCCCTATTTCACGCTGATCACGACCTTCGTGTTCGCGCCCTATTTCGCGAGCTTCGTTGCGCCCGATGCCGCAAGCGGGCAGGCGCTGTGGGGCTTTGCCACAGCAGCTGCGGGACTTGCGATCGCGCTGCTGTCGCCGGTGCTGGGTGCGATCGCCGATGCCAGCGGCCGGCGCAAGCCGTGGATCGCTGTTTTCGGCGCGCTGCTGGTGATCGGCTCGAGCGCAATGTGGATCGGCAAGCCCGGCAATCCCGACATCATCCCCGCACTGCTGCTCGCTTATGCGATCGCGAGCGTCGGCGTCGAGTTCGCGACCGTGTTCAACAATGCAATGATGCCGACCTTGGTGCCTCCGGACCGGATCGGGCGGCTCTCCGGCACTGGCTGGGCCACCGGCTATGTCGGCGACATCCTGAGCCTCGTGCTGGTGCTCGGCTTCCTCGCCGTCAATGCCGAGACCGGCCGCACGCTGTTCGGCTTCGTGCCGCTGTTCGGTCTCGATCCGGTCATGCATCAAGGCGACCGCATCACCGGGCCGCTGACCGGGCTGTGGTTCATCATCTTCGTGACGCCGATGTTCCTGTTCACGCCGGACTATCCGGCGAAGCGCCCGATGCGCGCGGCGCTCGGCGAAGGCCTGCGCGAGCTCAGGGAATCATTGGCCAGCTTGCCGAAGCAGCAGTCGCTCGCGTGGTTTCTGCTGGCGAACATGATCTATACCGACGGGCTGGTCTCGCTGTTCGCGTTCGGCGGCATCTATGCCGCCGGCACGTTCGGCTGGGACACGATCCGGATCGGTACCTTCGGCATCATCCTCGCAGTTGCCGGCACATTTGGCGGCTGGCTCGGCGGCAAGCTCGACGATGCGTTCGGGCCGAAGCGGGTGATTACCGGCAGCCTCGTGATCCTGCTGTTTGCGATCGTCGTGATCCTCACGGTGAACAAGGATTCCATCCTGTTCATCCCGGTCGCGCCGCCGGTGCCGGGCGGCCCGCTGTTCGCGGGCGCCGCCGAGCGCGCCTATATCGTGTTGGGTTGCCTGATCGGCGCCACCGGCGCGCCGCTGCAGGCGGCCTCGCGCTCGCTCCTGATCCGCCTCGCGCCGAAGGATCGCATCGCGCAGTATTTCGGCTTGTTCGCGCTGACCGGGAAGGTGACCTCGTTCATTGGCCCGCTCCTGATCGGCGCGATCACGGCAGCGACCGCGAGCCAGAAGTACGGCATGGCGGTGCTGGTGGGGTTCTTCGTGGTGGGGCTCATTCTGCTAGCGAAGGTGCGCGAGTAAATCACGACCGTCGTCCCGGCCAAGCGAAGCGCGAGCCGGGACCCATAACCACCGCAGCTCGTGTTGCGCGGCGCTGGAGCCCCAGCTTTTCTAACAACGGACGCCTGTGGTTGATGGTGTGGACGGCCCCCTACGGCATCAGTGTGCCAGAATGAGGTTGTTGCAAATCTCAGACAAGGAGACCGTCCGTGAGAAAGATTATCCGTATTGGGATGGATACGTCGAAGC
>NZ_JBWJZD010000043.1:0-45648 GCF_056429065.1 Bradyrhizobium sp. USDA3010 | reverse complement strand
GCGTCTGGCTCTCAACGTCGCCCAAGCCCACCCGGACACGACAGTCTCCCTGCGCGGCAAGCTCAAGCGCGCCGGATGGAACGATGCATTCCTCTTCGAACTCCTCGGCCACATGCGATAGCCCTGCGCAAAAGGGGGTGGGGTTGGCTCCTGTCGTGGTCCGTCCCACGGACTACTGCAACAATGTAGATACTTATTGTCGCGGCAGTGCGCCGATGCTCGCGGACCCGATGTCAAAGCCGATAGACGCGTAGAGCGTTATCGTGAAAGAGCTTCTTCTTGTCGGTATCGGACAAGTCCTTCACGATCTCGAAGAAAGCCTCGTAGATCCGGTCGAAGCTGGCGTAGATCTTGTCGACTGGGAAGTTGCTTGCGAACATGCACCGATCGACCCCAAAGTAGTCGATCGTCTTGAGGACGAACGGCCGGATGCTTGCGACCGTCCACTCAGGGTCGACCATTCCGAGGCCTGAGATCTTGGCATGGACGCTTGGAACGGACGCCAGAGCCCGCATGCCGTCTTGCCAGGTCTGAACGCCCGCCGCATCCCGCTGAAGAGGCATTCCGGTATGGTTCAGGATGATGGTCGTGTCCTCGTGGTCACGGGCAACGCGGGCTGCGTCCATCATCTGGTGGGGATAGAGCTGAAGGTCGAAGGAGAAGTCGTACTTCTTCAGCAGGCCAAAACCCTTCAGCCACTTCGGGTCTCGCAGCAGGTCCGAACGTTCGATGAAAGTGTAGCGAGGATCCTGATGCCAGTTGAGGATCTGGCGAATGCCGCGGACCGCCTTGCTTTCCGCGTGGCTTGCAAGAACGCTGTCGGCATTGTCGGCCTCCAGATCCGCGTGCGCGACGATGGCCGTCGGGAAACCTGTCTTGTTTTTCATGTCCTGAAGCCAACGTGTCTCGGTGAGAATGTCGGCCGAGAGCGCGTCGAGATGGACGTCCTTCACGACATTCCATCGTTTGGAATCCTCGCGGTAGTCCGCGAGTGAGTAGGATTTCATGATGGACCGGAGGCTACCTACGATCGGAGCCACCGGTTCGCCGCTTTGGCAAAGCCAGGGATAGGAATAGTTTTCGAGATCCCAGAGGTGATGATGGGGGTCGATTATGGCGCTGACGGACATGACGTCTCTCCAATGGCTCTATCTATGGGTCAGCCCGCGACGTACCCGCCATCGACCATCAAGATATGGCCGGTAATGAAGGCGGCATCGTCGCTTGCGAGGAAAACCAGGGCTTTTGCGACTTCGTCGGGTTCGGCCCAACGCTTCATCGGATGCGCGGCCTTCACGGCATCCGCGCCTGCCTTCGGGTCGGGAAGGCCATTCAGATAGCGCGTGAGGAACGGCGTATTGATAGCACCCGGACCGACGGCGTTCACGCGGACGCCCGAGCCGGCATACTCAACGGCCAGTTGCCGGACGAGCTGCAGAACGGCGCCTTTCGAAGCGCAGTAAGCGGCCTGGGAAGGCAGTCCGACGACGCTGGAGATGGAGCCGGTCGCCGTAATCGATCCTTTCTTGGCGGCCAGCATGTTTGAAAGAGCTCGCTTCGCGGTCAGGAAGAAGGATTTTGCGTTCCCCGCGAGGACTGCATCCCAGTCTTGCTCGCTGGTTTCGTGCAGCGCCTTGGCAATCATGTAGCCGGCGTTGCTGATAAGGGCTTGAACGGCGCCGAACTTGTCCTCGCCAGCACCGAAGATCTTCTCGACATCGACGCTCTTCGAGACGTCGCCGGTGATCGTCGTGATCCGGGCGCCGGAGAACTCCCTATTTAGGTCATGAACCTGATCGGCAATGTCCGTCGCGATGATCTTGGCGTCGTTCTCGGCGAGTTGACGGATGACTTCCTTGCCGACTCCCCCCGCAGCTCCCGTCACGAGCACGACGCAATCTTTCATACCATTCCCTTTTGCCTGCATGAGCTAGTCCTCCCGAAGGTTAGTGTGAGGATGCGACGTAATCCCAGGTGGCGCGCAGGCAGCTAGGCCGCATTCATTCTGATGGCAATTGGTACTGGCTATGGCCGCCTGCCAGCGGTCGGTGCCAGCGATATCAAATTCTAATCGGTGCCAGAGCGTAGGGACAATTGCCGATCGGGGGATCCAATCGCCATGCTCGGACCGTGCCGGCTTTGAGACAGGAAGCTGACGTCATTGCCGTGAGGTCTGGCGCCGCCGCTTCCAGAACAGAGCGATCGGACGAGCCGACGGTGGCTCGGAGAAGAATATTCTTTTGCATAGGGAGGTGGGAATGACTGTTAGCAAGCGCGACGTATTGAAGTTTTCGACGCTACTTGGAGCGTCCGTTCTGGCATCGCCGTTCATCGGCAGGGCGATGGCCGCGGACAAGAAGTTCAAGCTCGGATATTCCCAGTTCTGGGGCACGAATACCTTCCTTCGCACACAGATCGCCGGCGCCCGGAAGGCGATGGGCGAATGGGAAAAGAAGGGCGTGTCGGTCGAGCTCTTGGTGACCAACGGCGGCGACACCGATACCACCAAGCAGGTCGGAGATCTCGAAGACCTTTATACGCAGAAGATCGATGGTCTGCTGATCTTCCCTGGTGACTCCGTCGTTCTCGCCGATCCGGTCAAGAATATCTACAACAAGAACAAGATTCCGGTTGTTGTCACCGATATCGGCCTAAACTCGGGCGACTGGGTGACCTACGTCGTGACGGCGAACGAATTGGGCGGTCGCATGGCCGCCGATCATATGGCCACTCTGGTGCCTAAGGGGGCCAAGGTTATCGTCTTCGACCATGGTCCGGCCGTGCAGTGCATCATCGACCGCAATCGCGGCTTCGAGCAGCGCTCCAAGGAGCTCGGCTTGACCGTCCTTCCGCGCAAGGTGATGAAGCTCTCCCTCGAGGACGGCCGACGCACGATGGAAGATACGCTGACCGAGATCCCGGACATCGCCGGTGTCTTCTTCCAGAACCACGCGCCGACGATCGGTGCTGAGGCGACGCTCGAGGCGGCGAAGCGCTTGGACGTGAAGCTCGTCAACTTCGATACCGATCCCACGGCCTACCGCCTCGTCAAGGAAGGCAAGATCGCGGGCACGATCGTCCAGAACCCCTTCGAGATGGGCTATGTCGGCATGAACTCGATGCTGTCGTTCCTGACCGGCGGAAAAACGGAGAAGCTGGTCGAGTTGCCGCCGAAACTCATGACCAAGGCCAACGCTGCCGAGTTCGTCAATGAACCGCAGGTCCTCGACGCCAAGGTCAATTGAAGCGCGAACAAATAGTGGAGTGTCCGGCGAATGCCGGACACTCCGGACGGGGGAAACAATGAGTGAGTTGGCACTCGTCTGCAAGGACGTCAAGAAAACCTTCGGCAGCATCAAGGCTCTTCGAAGCGCAAGCTTCACGCTGGAAAAGGGACAGGTGGTTGGGCTCGTCGGAGAGAACGGAGCGGGCAAGAGCACCCTTCTCAAGATTCTAGCCGGCGTGTACCAGGCCGATTCTGCCGAGAGCATCAAGTTGCTCGGGAAAGATTACAGCCCACACAACGCGATCGACGCCCTCAAGCGCGGCATCGTGACCATTCATCAGGACATCAATCTTGTGGAAGGAATGACCGTCGCGGAGAACATTTTTCTGAACAATGAGCCGACGAGTCGTCTCGGCGTTCTTACGGCTGGCAGCCTCAACGCGAAAGCGCAAGAGCTTCTCGACCACTACGGAATCGAGGTCGACGCAAGTCAGCAAGTCAGCCGGCTGCCGAATGACCTGAAGAAGATGGTGCAGATCATCAAGGCGATGACTTGGGAGCCAACCATCTTGCTGATGGATGAGCCCACGTCCTCGCTGACCGCAACCGAGGTCGACGTCGTTCTCAAGCTCATTACCGAGTTGTCTCGCAGAGGCGTCGCGATCGTCTTCGTTTCCCATTATCTGTCCGAAGTATTTCGGATCTGCGACACGATTACGATATTGCGCGACGGCCAGACCATCGCCAATCTGCAGAAGGAGTCGACCTCGATTTCGGAGGTTGTGCAGCATATGCTCGGACGTAAGCTGGTCGAAGTCGACGCCAGGAGCAAGCGAGGTGCGGTCGCGAGCACTGAGGTGCTTCTGTCGGTGCGGGGTCTGAGTGTGCCAGGGATGCTTCACGACGTTTCGTTCGATCTTCATCGTGGCGAAATCCTGGGCTTCACCGGTTTAACGGGCTCCGGTCTCACGGAGCTCGCAAAGACCTTGTTCGGCGTCGAGGGATATCAGCCGTCCAAGGGAACGATCGCGATCCGCGGTAACGTAAAGAGCCATTGGAATCCCGGCAAGGCCATCAAGGAAGGGGTGGCCCTGTTGACCGGTGACCGGCTGCGTGAGGGGATTCTCCCCGATTTCACCATCGCGGAGAATGTTGGGCTTCCCATCATCGGCAAGTTGCGCAATGCACTGGGGTTGCTGTCGAGGAGCAAGATCGACGCCATGGGAACGCGGTGCGTCCGTGAGCTCAACGTCAAGGCGCCGAGCGCGCATGTTCCGATCAGAACGCTAAGTGGCGGAAACCAGCAGAAGGTGCTGATTGCGAAGTGGCTGGAAACGCGCCCAAAAATTTTCATTCTGGATGATCCGACCGTCGGTATAGACGTCGGCTCCAAGGACGAGATCAGAAAGATCATCGAACGCATTGCCTCCGAAGGTGTCGGAGTCATCATAATCAGCACCGAGATGCCGGACATCGAGAAGCTCTGTGACCGGGCTATCGTGATGTTCCGCGGCTCCATCGTTGGAGAGTTTGCCGGCGCGCAGCTGGAGCACAATCGAATTCTCGAAACTTCGGTCAGTGGGAGGAAAGCGGCATGAGCACATACACGCTAGAGGCTGGGCGCTCGAATTTGCAGGAGAGTATTCGACGCTCGTACGGTCTCATCCAGTCCGTGGCCGTCCTGCTCGTTCTGGTCGTGGTGATGTCGATCGTCTCACCGCGATTTGCGTCCGTGATAAACATTCAGAACCTGATGGCTCAGATGTCGGCAGCGCTAATCGTGGCTGCAGGCATGACCATCGTGATGATAAACGGCGAGTTCGATATCAGCGTGGGTGCCGTCCTGGCCCTGACGGCATCCATTGCCGGCAAGCTGATGCCCGAGATCGGAATCACGGCAACGTTTGCGCTTGCGCTGGTGGTGGGGCCGCTATTCGGCCTTTTCGCCGGCGTTGTCGTGACAAAGTTCGGCATCCCGTCGTTCATAACCACGCTCGGAACGATGATGATCGCCCGAAGCCTAGCGTTCGTGACAACTCAAGGACAGGTGGTGTCCAACGTCCCGGAGTCATTCAGGATTATCGGCCTTGGGCGACCCCTTGGCATTCCGATGCCCTTCATCATCGCAATCCTGACGATTCTGGCGGGTTACGTCCTCCTCAACCACACGGCTTTCGGAAAGAAGGTGTATGCCATTGGTGCGAATCGAAATGTGGCTGCGCTGTCCGGAATCAACGTGGATCGCATCAAAATCGTTTGTCTGATGATTTGTGGTCTTTGCGCGTCCTTCGCCGGGATGGTCCTGCTGGCGCGTATCGGATCGATCCAGGCCGACACGGCCCGCGGATTGGAATTCGAAGTGATTGCCGGCGTTGTTATCGGAGGTGTCAGCCTCAGCGGCGGGCAGGGCAATATCCTGCGAGTGATCATCGGTGTCGTGGTCATCGCGCTGATCAGGAACTTCCTCAATCTCGCTCGCATCGACATCTTTTGGCAGGACTTCGCGACCGGCTCGATCATTCTTGCCGCGGTCCTGTTGGACGCCCTCCAAAAGCGTATTGCGGGATCGCGTTGAGTCACCCAGGGGGAGGGCCCTGCGCGGAAATCGGGGCGAGTACGCGCAGGGCCCGATGAAAAGAACTTGCGGACGACACACCGCTATCAGGACAGCCGTTTGAAAAAGCCATCGACGCGTAAGCGTTGATTTGGAACGAGGAGGATGCCGTGAATACAGGCACGAAGGACATTGTGGACGCCGTTATCGTGGGCTCCGGACCGAGTGGAGCGATCGCGGCTCGCCGGCTGGCGGAGGCTGGATTATCCGTCGTTTGCCTCGAGCAGGGCGAGTACCCGAACTACACTTCGATCAATTTCGACGAGCCGACATTCGAGCTCAAAAGAGACCAGGTGTTCAGTTGGTACCCGAACAGGCGCATGAATGCAGCCGACTATCCGATCAACGACGAGGAATCAGACGTTGCGCCGTTCATGTGGAATGGCGTTGGAGGAAGTTCAGTGATCTACGCCGCGGCGTGGCATCGCTTTCAGCCGAGCAATTTCCGCGTCAAGACTTTGGACGGCGTCGGTGCGGACTGGCCGCTGACCTATGATGACCTGGCTCCGTACTACGCGCGGGCAGAGGAGCAGATGTCCGTGTCGGGAGTGGGTGGTGATCCATCCTATCCGCCGTTCGATCCACCGCTCCCGCCCATGCCGATGGGCGTGATCGACAAGAAACTATTCGCTGCTCACAAGCGTCTGGGGTGGCACATTTGGCCTGGTACCAACGCCATTGCCACGGTGAAGCATAACGGCATGAACCCGTGCGTGCGGCGCGGTGCATGCATGGCTCCGGCCTGTTTCGACGGAGCGAAGGGGTCCGTCGACCGGACGCATTGGCCCACCAACATCAAGCTAGGTGTGAAGCTCGTGCAGCGGGCGCGCGTGTCACGGGTCGAAACCGACCCATCGGGTCTCGCGACCGGCGTCACCTATATTGATCGTGAGTCGGGCAAGACGCATTTCCAGGCGGGGCGAATCGTCATCGTCAGTGCCAACGGCATCGGCAGCCCGCGGATCCTGTTGAACTCGCATAGTGCGAAGTTCCCCAAGGGGCTCGCCAATAGCTCCGATATGGTCGGACGCCACTTGATGATGCACCCCCACGGCATGGTGATGGGCCTGTTTGATGATCACTTCGACAGTTGGCAGGGTCCGACCGGACAGAGAGCCTATTCGCAGCAATTCACGGAGACGCAGCCCGGTGTCGGGTTCTTACGCGGCGCAAAGTGGCAGCTCATGGGCACGGGCGGACCGCTCGGGACAATTGGCGTCTGGCCGTGGGGTAAGCGCGCGGGCTGGGGAGCGGAATTCCACAAGATCGTTCACAAGCGGTTCGGTCGCTCCGCGATGTGGTCGATTATTGGCGAAGATCTGCCGAATCCCGAAAATAGGGTCGTGATCGATCCGGTCTTGAAGGATGCGGACGGAATTCCGGCGCCGAAACTCATCTACCGGTGTGACGACAATTCCCGAAAGTTGGTCAAATGGCACGAGGAGCACGCCGCGATCTCGATGCGCGAGGCGGGGGCGTACGAGACCGTTATCGCGCCGGACTCGCGTGAAACAGGCTGGCACATTCTCGGGTCGGTTCGCATGGGGGCGGACCCCGCGACATCGGTGGTCGATGGATTCGGACGCGCCCACGATGTCCCGAATTTGTTCGTGATGGACGGCAGCGTGATGCCGACATCGGGGCCGGTGAACCCAACCGGAACCGTGGCCGCACTCGCTCTGCGCAATGCCGAAGCGATCGTAAACAGTCGTCGCGATCAGAGAGTCTCATCGAAAGTCGCCTGAGGAGCACCTTTTATGTCCACTACATACGAAGACATTCGCGCTCAGCTGGGGTGGCTGTGCGATGCCATGATCCCGGGGGACAATGAACTGGGTATGCCCTCCGCGAGGGCCGCCGGCGTTCTGGAGACGCTGCTCCCGCGCGCACTCAAAGCGCGCCCGGATCTCGCGCCACGGTTCTACGAGATCGTCTCCAAGCTGCCTGCGGAGAAGCCTCACGATCCGCTCGCGTTTCTCAATGCGATCCCGGTCGAGGAAATGGATGTCGTCGGTCGGTTCGTCGCGGGCGCGTATTTTTCGGGGGAAGAGGTATCCAAGAATCTCGGATTCACCGGCTTCCAGGCGCTTCCCATGAATCCCGACTACGACGAGATCATGGAGACGATCGAGCCCATTATTGCCCGCGGCCTTGCTACGTTAAGGTCTAGGTCAAGTCGCTCCGGACTTTGAAGGGGTAGGCCGTCGTCCACGTGCGGCTGGCCTGCCCGTTGCTCCAATCCGGGCCCGTCGCCGAAGCCAAGTCCTGTCGCCAAGTGCATCGAGCGCAGGCGATCGAAAAGTCGTTCCGGCACACATCTCAGTCCAAACTGTCAAAAAAGATCGGGAGAATTCGATCGATGAAGATTCTCGTCGCGGTGAAGCGCGTCGTCGATTTCAATGTCGCAATCCGTGTTAAGGCCGACGGCTCGGGCGTGGACATCGGCAACGCGAAGATGTCGATGAACCCCTTCGATGAGATCGGCGTGGAGGAGGCGGTGCGCCTCAAGGAAGCCGGAAAGGCCACCGAAGTGGTGGTTGTTTCGATCGGCCCTGCCCAGGTCCAGGAGACGCTACGCACGGCGCTGGCTATGGGGGCCGACCGGGCCATTCTGGTCAAGCACGAGGACTATGTGGAGCCGCTCGGCGTGGCCAAGGTGCTCAAGGAAGTCGTTACAGCCGAAAAACCCGACATCGTGATTCTGGGCAAGCAAGCCATTGACGATGACTGCAATCAAACGGGACAAATGCTCGCCGCGTTGCTGGACTGGCCACAAGGTACGTTCGCCTCGAAGATCGACATAGAGGATTCGACTTTGACCGTCGTGCGCGAGGCGGATGGCGGCCTGCAGACCGTCAGGCTCAGGATGCCAACTATAGTTACGACGGATCTCCGGCTGAACGAGCCGCGCTATGCATCGTTGCCCAACATCATGAAGGCAAAGAAGAAGCCTTGCGACGAAATGACTCCAGCAGACTACGGCGTAGATGTTAAACCGCGCCTCAAACTGATCAAGACGGAGGAGCCGTCAAAACGGCAGGCAGGCGTGAAGGTGTGTTCGGCGAGCGAGCTCGCAGCAAAGCTCAAGGAAACGGGTGCGATCCGATGACCGTTCTACTCATCGCGGAACATGACAACGCGTCGCTGAAAGAAGCTACTCACAAGGCACTGTCCGCGGCCGCCAAGGTGGGTGGCGATATTCACGTACTCGTGGCGGGCTACCAGGCCGCGGCAGCGGCTGAGCATGCGGCAAAATTGACCGGCGTGACGAGGGTTCTGCATATCGACGCTGCGGAGCTCGAGCGTCCGCTGGCTGAGCCCATGGCGGCGAATATTGTTGCGCTTGCGGCCGATTACGATCACATCGTCGCGCCGGCCACCAATAACTGCAAGAACTACATGCCGCGCGTGGCCGCGATGCTTGATGTGATGCAGGTGTCTGAAGTGTCGGACGTGAAGGCAGCCGACATATTTGTCCGACTGATTTATGCGGGCAACGCCGTCCAGACGGTCCAAGCGACCGACGCGAAGAAGGTGATCACGGTGCGTATCGCCTCGTTTCCGCCGGCAAGCGAGACCGGGAACGCCGTCGTCGGGCGTAAAGAGGCCGTTGCTGACCCGGGCCTGTCCTCCTACGTGGGCGAAACCATCTCTCGATCGGATCTACCTGAACTCACTTCAGCCAAGGTTGTCATCTCGGGGGGACGGGGTATGCAGTCCGGCGAAAATTTCAAGCTGCTCGAAGCGGTGGCGCGGAAGTTGAACGCCGCGGTGGGCGCGTCTCGTGCGGCCGTCGATGCGGGTTTCGTGTCGAATGATTATCAGGTGGGTCAAACCGGCAAAGTGGTGGCACCCGAACTCTACATTGCGGTCGGCATTTCCGGCGCCATACAGCACCTCGCTGGTATGAAGGACTCTAAGATTATCGCGGCGATCAACAATGATCAGGATGCACCCATTTTTCAGGTGGCGGACTTCGGCCTGGTCGCCGATCTATTCGAGGCCTTGCCCCAACTGGAAAAGGCGCTGTGAGGATGCTGGAGTGTTGCGGTGAAGAAGGGACCGACAAGTCCCTTCTTTCAGGCGAGGCGCTGAAAGCCTCGGCATCGATCACGTTATGACATGCTTCTGAAGCAATGTGGCTTGCTGGGGCATGTATGCGTCTCCTTCGCCGCAGCGAACCAAACCATCTAGGGTGTGATAGATGCCAGCGGCGATTAAATGCGAAGCGCCGAGTTCATCAGCCATCTGATTGTAGTAGGAAAAATCCTTGCAAGCATTTGCCACGGTGAAGCGAAGTCGTTCCGTTTGTTCTTTTTGAATGTAAGGAATGAGCCGATCGAGCGCAACGCCGGCGCCGCCACCGCGGCTCAAGCAGTCCACAAGTGCGCCCATTGAGACGCCTCCTTTAGCGGCGCAGGCCACGGCTTCCGTGATCAATGTGACGGTGCCGAGTGACACAAAATTGTGGAGCAGCTTGAGCTGGTGCCCTGACCCGACGCCGCCGGCGTAAAAGATGTTTTCCGCGAACGAAGAAAGTAGAGGTTGCAAGGACTCGACCACAGCGGCGTCCCCACCAACCAGGAGGTTGAGCCGGCCCTCTTCGGCCTCCTTCGGAGTGCGCGTCATTGGAGCGTCGACAAAGTGGCAGCCTTTTGCGGAGACCAACTCCGCCAACCTGATCGTCGAGCTCGGAATTGCTGTCGAGCAGTCGATAACAATTGTACCGGGGCGGAGCGCATCAAGTACGGCGCCGCTCCCGGTCAGGACATCCTCAACTTGAGGAGTGCCCGTAACGCATAGGATGAGAACGTCGGATGTTCTCGTGAGCTCTGACGCTGAAGGCCACCCCACCGCGCCCTTCGCATCGAGATCGTCCGTCGGTTGGTTGCCCGCGTGTCTTAGATAACGGGTCTTCCACCCTCGGAGGATAAGATTTTTGGCAATGCCGTGCCCCATCAGGCCGATCCCGATAATACCTATCTGTTTCTCCATATCTGCTCCTCTCTGGCGGCAACCTCGCCGCAACCTTTCCTCGCGTTCTTTAATTCGCCGGTCGGTCCTGAATGGGCGGGCTCGCGGATGAACTACGATGCCAAGGGGGATCTGCGCACAATGGCGTCGATCCGGCGATGTATTCGGTCGTAGTCCTCAGCAATGCGTCTTGCGGTCTCGACAACCGGTGCATCCACCATCTTCCCGTCGACCCCGTGGGCGCCACGGTTGCCTGCCGCGAGAACCGCGCGGGCATGCTCGAGATCCGCTGCCGGAGGGGCCATGCCGCGCAGCGCCGGCACGACCTGCGCAGGGTGGATCAGCAATTTGCCCCGAAAGCCGAGCTCTCGGGCCAGGGAGGCATCGGACTCAATTCCTGCCTCGTCTCCTATCGAAATAGTCACGCCGTCGAGCGGCGCGGCCGCACGCGAGAGGGCCGAGGCGAACACGAGTTCCGACCGGGCCGCCAGCAGGGCGCGCGCCGAATGAGCGGCTCCGATCGAATTCGCATAGTCGATCGATCCGAACGCCACTCGGGTGCATAGAGGTGCGAGATGGCGGGCGTTGGCGATGCCTGTAGCCGTCTCAACCAGACCTATTGGCAAGCGACCCGGAAGCAAGTCGGCGAGGCGTGGGAGGTCCTCGCATTGCTCCGTTTTGGCGAGCATGACGCCGATCGAGCTCGGCAGATCCTCGAGGAGACGAACATCTTCATCGTGATCCGTCGTTCGAGGTCCGTTCATGCGGATGACGACCTGGCCGGGAAATTCCTGCGTTGGAAGAACGGCGCGCAACGTTCTCCGCGCAGCGGCGCGATCATGTGCCGCAACTGCATCTTCGAGATCAATGACGATCGCGTCGGCGCCGGAAGAAGCCGCCTTGTAGAAGCGTTCAGGCCTCGTGGCGGGAATGAACAAGGCAAGAAATGGATCGCTCATCGTCATGTCCCACCCAAAGGCGTCGTCGCGGAGGTTCGGGCAGCGTTAAGCATCCGCTTCTGCGACCGCAACACCGAATCGTTGACCACTGATATTGCGAAAACCAATGACTGAAAGCCGCGGGACTCTCGATAGGGTAAGCCAATAGCACCCATCGGCACAATGCAGTTGCGGAGAAGGCAATTGGGCCACAGTCTTCAGGTACAGGAATGGAGGCAACGCACAATGACGGATCTCTCTAACATCATTGTTGTTGCCGTCGAGCACGCCGTCGCCGCGCCCTATGCATCGGGCAAGCTCGCTGACGCCGGCGCGAGAGTGATCAAGGTCGAGCGGCCGGAGGGAGACTTTGCCCGGGCGTACGATGCACTCGTGAACGGCCAGAGCGCTTATTTCGTCCGGCTCAATCGTGGAAAGGAATCAATCGCTCTGGACCTGAAAGCGACGGAGGATAAGGCGCTGCTCAAGAACATGCTGAGGCGGGCCGATGTCTTCATTCAAAACCTCGGTCCCGGTGTGATCGAATCGCTCGGTTTCAGCTCCGATGAACTCCTGGTGCTCAATCCGCGGCTGATCGTGTGCAACATCAGCGGCTATGGCCGCGAGGGACCAAGAAGCGAGCAGAAGGCCTATGACCTCCTGATTCAGGCAGAAACAGGCCTTTGTGCGGTCAATGGGATCGGCGATGAACCCGCGCGTGTTGGCGTTTCCGTCTGCGACATCGCGGCCGGCATGACCGCCTACCAGGCAATCCTTGAAGGCTTGCTGGGGCGCTCGAGGTCCGGCAAGGGCCGTGTGATCGACGTCTCTCTCTATCACGCGATGGCTGATTGGATGAACGTCCCCTTTCTGCAGCACAAGTACGGGCAGTTTGCGCCAATGCGACTTGGGCTAAGGCATCCGTCCATTGTTCCGTACGGGAAGTTTGCGTGCCGCGATGGCAAGGACGTCCTGATATCGGTGCAAAATGAGCGTGAGTGGAAGTCCTTGTGTGCCGATGTCTTCGGAGCGCCGACGCAGGTGCTCGCTCCGGGGTCCGAGAGCAATAAGGTTCGCATCGAGAACCGAGCCCAGGTCGAGGCGTGGTGTGCCGAACAAATCGTAAAGCTTGATTCTGATGAGTGTGTCGCGCGCCTGTCACGCGCGCGCATCGCGTTCGGACATTTTTCCGAACTCAAGGATCTTATCGACCACCCGCAAAACAAGTACGTTACCGTGGCGACCGATGGTGGCGACATCGAACTCCTGGCGCCTGGTAGTTCGGTGCGCGGCGAGTCGAAGTGCTGTGGCGGGGTCCCCAGCCACGATCGCGATGGAAACAGGATAAGAGCCGAGTTTTCGCCGGAGCGCGTCCGGGTCGCAAGCAATGCGTGATGCCAGCAATTCGGGCCACGAGCTCTTTGGACAGTGGGCTCCAGGGACACTCCAAGGTTCCAGTGATACCAGACGGTTGGATAAGCGGATCGTCCTCTTGCCGTCGACGGCATCATTGCTTTCGGCTGGTCCCAGCGTTGCAGGTGTACAAGGTCTAGGCAGACAAGCTTAGAAGACGCATTTGTCAAAAGCGGCCTGATTGCGGCGCTAGCCTGCTTATCGTGCTAAGAGCGATTACCGCGCGCCCGTCAACGTGACGTCGACGCGTTTGAAGTGGCCGCGCGCAAATGCAATAAAAAAGCCCGGCGTAGGTGTGCCGGGCTCAAGTCAGTGGCACCCAGGAGGATGCGCGGGAGAAACGGCGAGAAGATGCCAGCCAAACGGCTCCCGACCAATTAGTAAATCGTTCTCGTTGCCATAGTGGTTTGCAATACGTCCTCGCATGAGGTGTGCGTTCGCGTTGATCAACATGGTGTCGGCCTGTCTCGGAGAATCGAGCCGATGGATGACGATTTTCTCGTCGAGCGCGTGCGTCAGCTTAGGGAGATTGCGCGGGACGCCGATCCCTTCATTAAGCGACGACTTCTGGATCTCGCGGACAACTACGAGCGCAGAATTCTTCGGCGCTCCAGCGTCACTGTCCCTCCAAACACGTCAGGAGAACCAAACGCGCGATCGAGCAGCTGACGGCCGAACGATCAGGTGCTCCCGTCGGTCGGTGATTGGCAGCATCGGATGACAGATTCTGGCGCCGTACATCGTCGCATCGGCTTCATCACCGACATCAGCGGTACCTATGCGGATATCGACGGCATGGGCGGGGTCGAGGCGATCAAGTTGGCCATCGCCGACTTCGGCGGCAGCGCCAATGGAAAGAAGATCGAGCTCGTATTCGCGGATCATCAGAACAAGAGCGACATCGCAGCCAACAAGGTGAGGGAGTGGATTGACACCCAGGGCGTCGATATGGTGCTCGGTGGCTCGAACTCTGCTGCGGGGTTGGCGATCGCCTTCGTCGCGAACGAGAAGAAGAAGGTCTATATCAACGTCGGCGCGGCCACGGCGCGGCTCACCAACGAAGAATGGACGCCCTTCACGGTTCACTATTCCTATGACACTGTCGCTCTCGCGAAAGTGACCGGAGGAGCGGTGGTACGCGACGGAGGCAAGTCGTGGTTTTTTCTAACGGCAGATTATGCGTTTGGCGCATCTCTCGAGGCTGATACAACGAAAGTGGTGAAGGAGGACGGCGGCACCGTCGTTGGATCCTCCAAGCATCCAATCAACACGTCGGACTATTCTTCGAATCTGCTTCAGGCGCAGGCGTCCAAAGCGAAAATACTCGGTTTGGCAAATGCCGGCGGAGACTTGATCAAAGCGATCAAGCAGGCGAGCGAGTTCGGTGTAAACCAGACGATGAACATGGCCGCGCTTCTAATGTACGTGAGCGACATTCACTCGCTCGGCCTCAAGGCGACCCAGGGCCTGTATCTGACTGATGCATGGTACTGGGACACGAACGAAGAAACCAGAAAGTGGGCAAAGCGCTACTTCGAGAGGACGGGGAGAATGCCGAATAGCGGTCATGCTGCGGATTATTCGGCGACCCTCACGTATCTGACGGCGGTCAAGGCGGCGGGGACCGACGAGGGCGAAAAGGTGATGGCTCAGCTCAAGTCGATGAAGATCAACGACATGTTCGCGACAGGAGGCTACATTCGGCCGGATGGCCGCATGGTGCACGACATGTATCTCGCACAAGTCAAGTCGCCGGCCGAATCGAAATATCCCTGGGACTACCTCAAGCTCGAGGAGAAGGTCCCTGGCGATCAGGCGTTCGCGACACGCGGCGAAAGCAAGTGTGCGGCCTGGAAGTAAGCCGGGGCGGAACGGCGAGCACGTCGTCAAGCCAGGTGCCCATCTGCTCTTGCGCTGAGGATGTCAGAGAGCGCCTCGCGCTCTTTGACGGACTGTCATTGACAGAACGTTCGGCAACCGCGCCAAGTTGGCGCGCGGTTTGCTTGTTGCCCAGCGGCGGCGCCCGCTTCCATCTCGCAAGCCCGATCCGGTCGGCGGTTCACCGCGGTGGCAGGAGCGCTTAGCTCGAGCGGTTCACCTCCTCTTCTACCTCGTCGTCCCTGGGAATGATCGCGAGCGGCATCGGGATGATGGCGCTGAGCGGCGCAACGCTAGCGATCTTTGGCGGAGAGGGCGCCCTGCTGCCGGACTTCTAGAGGCATCCGCCCACGTGCCGCACGGCTTGGGAGCGCGGCTCCTGCTTGCCTTGCTCGTGCTTCACGCCGGTGCCGCCCTTTATCACCAATTCATTCGCCGCGACCATCTTCTCCGGCGCATGTGGTTCAGCAGATGACCCGCAATCCAAGATTCGCGACACCACAGGCGCAACGAACTCTCACCGCTGGAAGACTATGACCAGGACCCTTCATCCAGTGGCAGGGGTTGTCGCGCTTGCGACCATTACGACCTTCTGGCTCTCCACGGCTCTCACGGAACTGTTTGCGTCGCACACGAATGTAATTATTGCAAAGACGGCCATACCGTGAGGCTTTTTGTTACTGGTACCCGCTCTGGCCGCAACATTCGCGTTCAAACTAGGCAAGTGCTCGAAAACATCAAGGTCACGCTAAGCGCGCGGTCACTGACCGCTCCGGTCCGTCTCTAAAGGGTGAGCTAGCTGCCATTGGAATTTGCTCTAGCTCTTCAAACGAATTCGCTATTTCTCCGCCCCACCACATATGGCAATTGACGCCTGGATTTTGGCACAGGGGTATTAGTCCTCGTTCTCAAAGCCAAACGACGCTGTATGGCAGACCCCTCCGCACTGCTCGAAGGAAAGTCGCAGATGCCGGACATACTTGGACGAGGGTTACCCAGCTCCATAGAAGGCTATGGCAACGTTAACCCCTTCGCTGGAGCATTGCGGGTGCCCGGTCCCATATCGCGCGCCGCGACAGTCGTCCGCAGCGCCACGCGTGGCGTTCCCAAGACACTACCAAGTGTTAGGGCGGCGCTCGACGCATGTGAGCTTCGGGATGGTGCGACCATCTCATTCCACCACCATCTCCGCAACGGCGATCGCGTCCTGAATCTGGTACTGTCAGAGATTGCTGCGAAGGGGTTGAAAGACATCACAGTGGCGGCAAGCGCGCTGTTTTCCGTCCATGCTCCTCTGGTCCAGCACATACATCGCGGGGTCGTGGGTGGACTGGCGGCGAGCACCATCTATGGACCGCTTGCCGATGCGGTTTCGAGGGGCGAACTAGCCAAGCCTGTATTGATGTTTACGCACGGGGGCCGTGCGCGCTGCATCGAGTCCGGTGAACTTCACATCGACATCGCCTTCGTTGCAGCGCCGACCGCCGACAGATGCGGGAATCTCAACGGCGTCAACGGTAGGGCCGCCTGCGGCCCGCTTGGCTATGCGGTTTCCGACGTCCAGTACGCGGATCACGTCGTTGCAATCACAGACAATCTGGTCCCATATCCGGCGACACCTATAGAGATTTCACAAGATAGCGTCGACTTCGTCGTCGCCATCGAGTCCATCGGCGACCCGGAGCAGATCGTCTCGGGAACCACGCGTCTGACGACAAATCCCGTTGGTTTGCAGATTGCCGAAATGGCAGCTAGGATAATCGACGCATCGGGATTGTTGGACGAGGGCTTCTCGTTTCAGACCGGCGCCGGCGGAGTGTCGCTAGCCGCAGCGGCTTATCTTCGAGACATCATGATCCGCCGCAAGGTGCAAGGTAGTTTCGCTTCCGGAGGCATCACTGGCGGGATCGTCGAAATGTTCGACGCGGGGTTGTTTCGTGCGTTGCTCGACGTTCAGGCTTTCGATCTCGAAGCCGTGGCATCCTACCGCCGCAGCCCGGCCCATCACGGCATGTCGGCTTCGATGTATGCCAATCCGCACAATCGCGGATGTGTCGTGAACGAGCTGGACGCAGTCATCCTTGGGGCCGCCGAAGTCGATCTCGCGTTCAATGTCAACGTAACAACCGGAAATCAAGGCCTGATCCTCGGAGGATCGGGAGGACATGCGGACACCGCTGCCGGAGCCAAGCTCACATTGATAACCACGCAACTGACGGCCGGTAACGTGCCGAAGATAGTCGATCGTGTCAAAACGTTGACCACGCCAGGGGAGACCGTCGATGTCGTCGTCACCGAATCCGGCGTCGCGGTCAATCCTCAACGCACCGACCTGCTGGATCGCCTAAAGTTCGCGAATATACCTGTGGTCTCGATCGAACGATTGAAGGAAGAAGCGATACGCAAGGCAGGCCCAGTGAAGGCGCGCGCCATCGAGGACGACAAGATCGTCGCAGTGGTCGAATACAGGGATGGCACCGTCATCGACGTCGTGAGAGCGGTGCCGACGATCACAACGACGAAGACCTGGAGATCCAATGAAAGCCCCGACCGCGGTTAGGTCACATCCTTGATCGAGCTATTTTCGTCGACTGTGCATTTGGGCCTCCCGGAGGAGAAGATCTATTATGACCGCGCTCATTAGCGAAGATGATGTCATTCGTAGCGTCGCGGACGCTCTCCAATACATTTCCTACTACCATCCACCAGACTACATTCGTCACCTGAACTATGCTTATGAAACCGAGAAGAGCCCCGCGGCGAAGGATGCGATCGCCCAGATTCTTGTAAATTCGCGAATGTCCGCTCTCGGAAAGCGGCCCCTGTGCCAAGATACGGGCTTGGTAAGTGCCTTTGTGAAAGTGGGCATGAACGCGCGCTTCGCGGCGACACGAAGCCTTTTGGCCGCGGAGATCCGGCGAACTTCGTCGATGTCGACATCGGCGATGGAAGGAACTCACCGGCGAGGACGACTAGGCCTTGCGTATCGGAAGGCGGACGGTAATCTGCGGGCGCATGGGCTCGGGGTGGTCGGCCGAAACGTCGTGGCCAAAGATCCGTTCATGACCTGCCGGAGCCGTCCGTAGGCATCACTCTGCTGCCTCACGGCGCTTAAGTTGCAAGCGGTCACCAATGATTTCCGCGCGACCGTTAGAGATCAGGCGCTCGGCGACGACATTGCTGATCGTCTTCGTGCCGAAACGGCAGCCGCCACGCGAGCGCCGTTCGAAGGGGCCGAACTCGAGCAGACGAATAATGCGAATTGATCAGCGCGGCTTTTTGCAGAGCGTTCCGGTTCTGGACGAATGTCCGCTCGATTTCACCGAAAGTCGGCTCCATTTGGAATTGAACTTTCAAGCTTACTTTTTGGAGGGTTGAGTAGGTCGGAACTACGTATGGCTCCCCCTGGGCAAAATCTGCGGCGGACAATGTGAAGGTTTTCATATTTCCTGTTTCAGGAGAGCGTTTTTCGTGGGGTAAAGTCTGTTTCGAGTACCCAAGGCGAAATGGCAGCCAAAATTCACGGCCGGAGAAGGGTTTTCAGGAGTCGGTCTCATGCAGATACAATTTTCAGGGCCGGCGAGCGTTTTTCATGATCGCAGGCTGCCGGAGGCCGCGACCCCCGCTGGCTAGCCGCCTTGATCGACGCTTACGACCTGTCCGTTCCTATTCCCCGCGCGCTATCCGCCATTGGAACAAAGCATCGCATCATCGAGGAAGGGGGATGGCGCATCTATACGCCACGCCATGCCCCAGACGCGACACTCGAAGGACACCTCACCTTCGCGCTCGAGAACGAGGGCCTCGACCTCGCAATCCTGAAGCGGCTTTCCACCCACTGCCAGAAGCGGTCACCTGCCGCAACCAATCCGGTTGCTTGAAATCGCGCAAGGGCCGCCACGCGCATTCAGCGCGAGAGCAGGCCTTTGTCGGGCATTTGCTGCGCCGGTTGTCGGCATTGAGACTCAATGCCAGAAACCTGACATACGCGCCGCTACGAAGTGCCTGCGGAGCCTGCGAATTCACCTCGGCACGCGATTTGCTCTGTTTACGGCATCATCACCAATCGCAGTGCGATGGTCTTCGGGACACGGCGCGCGTCGCTGTTCGCGTTTCGTCCGTTCCGACGGTTTGCTGTGCAATGACTTGGCGCTCGGTTGTGGACGAGCAAATGCAGGGAAGGGTTGGATGCGATCTAGAGTTCTTCTTTTGGGAGCCAGTGAAACTGCCACGGGAAGTGTGCGACTGGTCCGGAGGCTATATTGGCGGACAAGTCGGTGGTGGTACCTCGACCTCCTTCACCGATCCCTACGGTCAGTCGATTTATGGCGATGCCGACAGGTTCGATGTCATGCGGCGGCACAACCCGCACCTCTCGTTCGGCTAGGGCCGCATTTCTGCCTGAGCGCTGCGCTGGCACGCCTGGAATTGCGCTGCGCCTTCCTCGCGCCGCTCGTGCGGATGGGGGATCTGGCGCTGACCATCGCCGGGGAGGATGTCGTCTACCTGCCGTCTTGCGCATTCGCTGCCCGCGGCTCCTATCGGTAACCTTCCGCCCATTCATCGCTTAGAGAATGAAGTGCCACCATGTCCGAACAATCCTTGCCGACGCTGCCGATGTGGCGCGTCGATCACATCGAGCCTTCGCCGGAGATGTTAACGCTAAGCGCCAACGGTCCGATCCACCGCGTGCGCTTCCCGTCCGGACACGAAGGCTGGTGGGTGACGGGCTATGACGAGGCCAAGGCGGTGCTGTCCGACGCGGCGTTCCGGCCCGCGGGAATGCCGCCGCCGGCATTCACCCCGGATTCGGTGATTCTCGGTTCGCCGGGCTGGCTGGTCTCGCACGAGGGGGGCGAGCATGCTCGGTTACGCACGATCGTGGCGCCGGCCTTCAGCAACCGCCGGTTGAAGCTGCTCGCGCAGCAGGTCGAAGCGATCGCCGCGCAGTCGTTTGGGAAACTAGCGGCCCAGCCTCAGCCCGCCGACCTGAGGCGCCACCTCTCCTTTCCGCTTCCGGCCATGGTCATCAGCGCGCTGATGGGCGTGCTCTACGAGGATCGCGCCTTTTTCGCCCGGCTGTCCGACGAGGTGATGACGCACCAGCATGAAAGCGGCCCGCGCAGTGCGTCGTGCCGGGCCTGGGAAGAACTGCGCGCCTACATGCGCGGCAAGATGCGGGATAAGCGCCAGGATCCGGGCGACAACCTGCTGACGGATCTGCTCGCGGCGGTCGAGCAGGGCAAGGCGACCGAGGAAGAGGCGGTCGGCCTGGCGGCGGGCATGCTGGTGGCGGGGCACGAGAGCACCGTCGCGCAGATCGAATTCGGCCTGCTGGCGATGTTCCGCCATCCGCAACAGCGCGAACGCCTGGTCGGCGATCCATCCCTGGTGGACAAGGCGGTGGAGGAAATCCTGCGCATGTACCCGCCGGGCGCGGGCTGGGACGGCATCATGCGCTATCCGAGGACCGACGTGACCATCGCGGGCGTGGATATTCCCGCGGAGAGCAAAGTGCTCGTCGGCCTGCCGGCGACGTCGTTCGATCCGCGCCATTTCGATGACCCGGAAATCTTTGACATTGGACGCCAGGAAAAGCCGCACCTGGCGTTCTCCTACGGGCCGCACTCCTGCATCGGCGGGGCGCTGGCCAGGCTCGAACTCAAAGCGGTGTTCGGTTCGATCTTCCAGCGCTTTCCCGCGCTACGCCTGGCCGTGCCGCCCGAAGAACTGAAGTTGCGCAAGGAGATCATCACTGGCGGGTTCGAGGAGTTCCCGGTGCTCTGGTGATGCGCGGACGGCGCCGCGGATCGCGATCTTCTCCACAATTTGCCTGCGCGCGTGGGGCGCGCCGGTCAGATCAGCCAGCCGATGGGTAACCAAGATGGACGTGCAAGAAACCACGGCAGTATGCCGGGATGCCTTCGCCGAACTGGCGTCGCCTGCGTGCATCCACGACCCATATCCGTTCATGCGGTGGCTGCGCGAGACCGATCCGGTGCATCGCGCGGCTTCGGGCCTCTTTCTGTTGAGCCGCCACGCCGACATCTATTGGGCGCTCAAGGCCACGGGCGATGTGTTTCGGGCGCCGGAACCGGGCGAACTGGCGCGCTATTTTCCGCATGCGGCGACCAGCCTATCGCTCAATCTGCTGGCGTCCACGCTAGCGATGAAGAACCCACCGGCGCACACGCGTCTGCGCCGGCTGATCTCGCGCGATTTCACCATGCGCCAGATCGACGACCTGCGGCCGGCCATCGCGCGCATCGTCGCCGCGCGCCTGGACGGCATGGCGCCCGCGCTGGAGCGCGGGGAGGCCGTGGACCTGCATCGGGAATTCGCGCTGGCCTTGCCCATGCTGGTCTTCGCCGAACTGTTTGGCATGCCCCAGGACGACATGTTCGGGCTCGCCGCTGGCATCGGCGCCATTCTGGAAGGCCTGAGCCCGCACGCCAGCGATCCCCAGCTCGCCGCGGCGGACGCGGCCAGTGCCAGAGTGAAGGCCTACTTCGGCGGCCTCATACAGCGCAAGCGCACCGATCCCCGCTACGACATCGTGTCGATGCTGGTCGGCGCACACGACGATGATGCCGACACGCTGTCGGATGCGGAGTTGATCAGCATGTTGTGGGGCATGCTGCTGGGCGGCTTCGCCACCACTGCTGCCACCATCGACCATGCGGTCCTGGCGATGTTGGCGTATCCCCAACAGAGGCACTGGCTGCAGGGAGACGCCGTGGGGGTGAAGGCGTTCGTCGAAGAAGTCCTGCGCTGCGACGCGCCCGCGATGTTCAGCTCCATTCCGCGTATCGCCCAGCGCGACATCGAATTGGGCGGCGTGGTGATCCCGAAGAACGCGGACGTGCGCGTGCTGATCGCGTCCGGCAATCGCGACCCGGACGCCTTCGCCGATCCCGATCGCTTCGATCCGGCGCGGTTCTACGGCACCAGTCCAGGTATGTCGACCGACGGGCAGATCATGCTGAGCTTCGGCCACGGCATTCACTTCTGCCTCGGTGCGCAACTGGCCCGGGTGCAGTTGGCCGAGAGCCTGCCGCGGATCCAGGCCCGTTTCCCCACGCTGGCATTGGCCGAGCAGCCGACCCGGGAGCCCTCCGCCTTCCTTCGGACGTTCCGCGCGCTGCCGGTGCGGCTGCATGCGCGGGGGAGCTGAGATGCGCGTTGTGGTCGACCAGGATCTGTGCGGAACCAGCGGGCAGTGCGTGCTGACGCTGCCGGGCACCTTTCGCCAGCGCGAACCGGACGGCGTGGCCGAAGTGTGCGTGGCGACGGTCCCGCAAGCGCTGCACGCCGCCGTGAGGCTCGCGGCGCGCCAGTGCCCGGTCGCCGCCATTCGGGTCATCGAAAGCGACGCTGGCGATGACGAGCGCGCCAGCGCCGACCCTGCGCCTTTTGCAGCGGAGGCCGAGCGGCATGCCGAGAGAGACCAACGCCATCCAGGAGGACACGATGGGACGGTTTGAAGACAAGGTGGCAGTGGTGACCGGCGCCGGCGGCGGCATCGGCAAGGCATGCGCTCTCGCTATCGCGCGCGAGGGAGGGCGAGTGGTGATCGCCGACATTGATGGCTCGGCGGCCATAGCCTGCACCGCGCAAATTGCATCCGAGGCGGACCACGCGCTGGCCTCGGCAACAGACATCGCCGATGCGCAGGCGGTGGTAGCGCTGTTCGAAACGGCGGAGCGGCACTTCGGTGGGGTCGACCTGCTGGTGAACAACGCGAGCGCCATGCATCTGACTCCGCGCGACCACGCGATCCTTGACCTGGAACTGGCGGTCTGGGATCAGACAATGGCGACCAATCTGCGCGGCACGTTGCTCTGCTGCCGGCAGGCCATCCCACGGATGATCGCCCGCGGCGGTGGCGCGATCGTCAACATGTCGTCGTGCCAGGGGCTCAGCGGTGACACCGCGCAGACATCCTACGCCGCGTCGAAGGCGGCGATGAACATGCTGTCCGCTTCGCTCGCCACCCAGTACGGTCATGCGCAGATCCGCTGCAACGCGGTTGCGCCGGGTCTCATCATGACCGATCGTCTCCTCGCTAAGCTGGATGAGTGCACGCAACGGCATCTGCGCCGGCACCAGCTCCTGCCGCGCGTCGGCCGCCCCGAGGACGTGGCCGCGCTGGTGGCGTTCCTGCTCTCCGACGATGCTGCGTTCATCACTGGCCAGGTCGTGTGCATCGACGGCGGCATGCTGGCGCATGTGCCGACATACGCCGATGGTGGCAACAGCCGCGCCGCGCGGCCTTCCGGCAAGACCGCCAAAGCGGACGCGTCGCCGCGCTGCTGATGGACATGCTGCTCAACCCACTGAACCGTCGGCATCGGCTGCGGCACGACATCCCGGTCGTGCCCGGCGCTTTCCCCTTGGTCGGGCATCTTCCCGCCGTTGTCTGCGACCTGCCGCGCCTGCTGCGGCGCGCGGAACGGACGCTGGGCAGCCACTTCTGGCTGGATTTCGGCCCTGCCGGACACCTGATGACCAGTCTGGATCCGGATGCTCTCGCACTGCTCCGGCACAAAGACGTGTCCTCGGCGCTGATCGAAGACATCGCGCCCGAATTGTTTGGGGGAACATTGGTCGCCCAGGACGGCATCGCGCACCGGCAGGCGCGCGATGCGATCCAGGCGGCACTCCTGCCCAAGGGGCTGACCCAGGCCGGCATCGGCGAGCTGTTCGCGCCCGTCATCCGGGCGCGCGTGCAGAGGTGGCGCGACCGCGGCGACGTAACCATCCTGCGCGAAACCGGCGATCTGATGCTCAAGCTCATCTTCAGTCTCATGGGAATCCCCGCGCAGGACCTGCCGGGATGGCATCGCAAGTACCGGCAACTGCTGCAGTTGATCGTCGCGCCCCCGGTCGACTTGCCCGGACTGCCCTTGCGGCGCGGCCGCGCCGCCCGCGACTGGATCGATGCGCGGTTGCGCGAGTTCGTCCGCGCCGCGCGCGAACATGCCTCGCGCACCGGGTTGATCAACGACATGGTGAGCGCCTTCGATCGCAGCGACGATCCGCTTTCCGATGACGTCCTGGTCGCTAATATCCGCTTGCTGCTGCTTGGTGGTCACGACACCACCGCCTCGACGATGGCCTGGATGGTGATCGAGCTGGCGCGGCAGCCTGGGCTGTGGGACGCCCTGGTCGAGGAGGCGCTACGCGTGGGCGCGGTGCCGAGCCGGCACGCGGACCTGGCGCAGTGTCCGGTCGCCGAGGCGCTGTTCCGCGAGACGCTGCGCGTGCATCCGGCGACGCCGCTCCTGGTGCGTCGCGCACTGCGTGAATTGCGACTCGGCCAACAGCGCATTCCCGCGGGCACCGATCTGTGCATCCCGCTGCTGCATTTCTCGACCTCGGCGCTGCTGCACGAAGCGCCTGATCAGTTTCGGCTGGCGCGGTGGCTGCAACGCACCGAGCCGATCCGTCCGGTGGACATGCTGCAATTCGGTACCGGCCCACACGTCTGCATGGGCTACCACCTGGCATGGCTGGAACTGGTGCAGTTCTGCATCGCCTTGGCGCTGACCATGCACGAGGCCGGGGTGCGGCCGCGGTTGCTGAGCAGCGTCGAAAAAGGCCGGCGCTATTACCCGACCGCACATCCGTCCATGACTATCCGCATCGGATTCTCATGAGCTGGCACCGCATGCCCCTGTGGCGAGGCAGCGGTGCCGGCGACGCGCGGCATTGCTGCACTCGCCGCGCGCGCACGGTGCGACGCGGACGACACCTCGGCGGCTCGCCTGTCAGGAACAAGGACATGAACAACATGCAGACCGGTTCCACGCCACAGGACGACAGGACTGGTGATTCCGCGCTCGGCGGATTGGGCGGACAGGCGCGCGGCGCATCCGGCGGGCTGCTGCCCGAGATCTGGATGCAGGACGGCGCAAAGCGGGTCGAACAGGTGCTGGCGCGCCTTCTCTGCGCCGAACGTGACGGTGAGACCGAGCTGATGACGGCGATGCGCTACGCCACCTTGCATGGCGGGAAGCGCACCCGTGCCTTGCTCTGCCTGGCGGCCGGCGCACTGTCCGACACGCCGGCGCACATGCTCGACGACGTCGGCGCCGCCATCGAGATGATGCACGCTTGTACCCTGGTCCACGACGATCTGCCCGCGATGGACGACGACGTGCTTCGTCGCGGCCTACCGACCGTGCACGTCAAGTTCGGCGAAGCTACTGCGATCCTGGCCGGAGATGCGCTGCAGGCGCACGCCTTCCTGACCCTGGCGAGCCTGGATGCGCCGGGCGACTACCGTATCGCGCTCGTGCGCGAACTGGCGCAGGCGGTGTCCGCCGAGGGGGCCGCAGGCGGGCAGGCCATCGATCTGTCGCTGGTCGGAAAGCACGTGGAGCTGGACAGGATCGTGGCGATGTACCGGATGAAGAGCGGAGCGCTAGTGCGCGCGTCCGTTCGCATGGGCGCGCTATGCGCCATCGCGGAGGATGCCGCGCACGCTGCGCTGTACTGTGCGCTCGATCGCTACAGCGCCTGTTTCGGCCTGGCGTTGCAGGTGATCGACGACATTCTCGACGTGACAGCGGATACCGCGACGCTGGGCAAGACCCCCGGCAAGGACGCGGCGGCGCAGAAGCCGACCTGCGCGTCGATCATGGGACTGCAGGCAGCGCGCCAGTTCGCGCTGGATCTGTTGCGCGATGCCGGGGAGGCCATCGCGCCGCTGGGGCCGCGTGCAGAACGGTTGGCGCAAATCCTGCAGCGGGCCAACGCGTATCTGTTCAAGCACGCGCCATGCGCATGAGCGTGCCCGTCCGCTTGGAGACGCTCCTGTGCCGTTGCGATCGGCCGGCGGCAGCGGTGCATGCTGCACTATGTGCGAAGTCTCCGGCGCCGATCGCAGCGGTTGCCCGGCACGGCCGCGGCGCACGCGGGCGCGCTGCCCGCAAGCCTATGCGGCGGGCCGGCGCCAGCATTGGGGTGGTCGCCGCGCCGGAGCAGGGCGGCCGTCCGGCACTGCCTAAGCGACGCCCTGCGGCGACATGCGCGCGACGTTTGCCCATCCGTCTGAAGGAGCATCCCGCGTGAACGCGCTATCTGAACAGATCCTTTCCGAATTGCGTCGCCTGCTGAGCGAGATGAGCGATGGCGGCAGCGTCGGTCCGTCCGTCTACGACACGGCGCGAGCTCTGCGGTTCCATGGCAACGTCACCGGTCGGCAGGATGCATACGCGTGGCTCATGGCGCAGCAACAGGCCGATGGCGGATGGGGAAGCGCGGACTTCCCGCTGTTCCGCCATGCGCCTACGTGGGCGGCATTGCTGGCATTGCAGCGGGCCTATCCTCTTCCCGGCGCTGCCGACGCAGTCCAGGCTGCAATCCGGTTCCTCCAGCGCCAGCCCGATCCCTACGCGCATGCGGTCCCGGAAGACGCGCCGATCGGCGCGGAGCTGATCCTGCCGCAGTTTTGCGGCGAGGCCGCATCCTTGCTGGGCGGCGTGGCGTTTCCGCGCCACCCGGCGCTGTTGCCGTTGCGGCAAGCGTGCCTGGTCAAGCTGGCGGCGGTGGCGACGTTGCCGAGCGGCCATCCGTTGCTGCACTCCTGGGAAGCCTGGGGGACGTCGCCGACCACCGCACTCCCGGATGAGCACGGCAGCATCGGCATCAGTCCGGCGGCCACCGCCGCGTGGCGTGCGCACGCCGTGACACAGGGGAGCACGCCGCAGGTCGGGCGCGCCGACGCGTATTTGCAGACGGCATCGCGGGCGACGCGCAGCGGCATCGAAGGTGTCGTTCCCAACGTCTGGCCGATCAATGTGTTCGAGCCATGCTGGTCGCTGTACACCCTGCATCTGGCCGGGCTGTTCGCGCATCCCGCGCTCGCCGAGGCGGTGCGCGTGATCGTCGCGCAGCTTGACGCGCGTCTGAGCGGGCGCGGTCTGGGCCCGGCCTTGCACTTCGCGGCCGATGCGGACGACACCGCCGTTGCGTTGTGCGTCCTGCGCCTTGCTGGCCGTGAGCCGGCGGTCGATGCGTTGCGCCATTTCGAAATCGGCGAGCTGTTCGCCACCTTCCCCGGCGAGCGCAATGCCTCGGTGTCGACCAACATCCATGCCCTGCATGCCTTGCGGCTGTTGGGAAAGCCCGCCGCCGGCACCAGCGCCTACGTCGAGGCCAATCGCAACCTGCAAGGTCTATGGGACAACGAAAAATGGCACGTTTCGTGGCTGTATCCCACTGCGCATGCGCTCGCTGCGCTGGCGCAAGGCGAGCCGCAGTGGCGCGACGAGCGCACGCTTGCGGCGCTGCTACAGGCGCAGCGTGACGACGGCGGCTGGGGCGCCGGTCGCGCGTCCACATTCGAGGAAACCGCCTATGCGCTGTTCGCGTTGCGCGTGATGGACGGGAGCGAAGAGCCGACAGGGCGCTGGCGCATCGCGCACGCGGTCGCACGTGCGCTGGACTGGATGCTCGCCCGCCATGCGGCGCATGCATTGCCGCAAACGCCGCTGTGGATCGGCAAGGAACTGTATTGCCCCACCCGGGTCGTGCGTGTGGCCGAACTCGCCGGGTTGTGGCTGGCGCTTCGTTGGGAGCGGCGGGTCCTGGCCGAGGGAGCAGGAGCGGCGCCATGATCCAGCCCGAACGCGCGCTGCAGCAGGTGCTGGAGTGGGGGCGTTCCCTGACCGGGTTCGCCGACGAGCATGCCATGGAAGCCGTCAGGGGCGGCCAGTACATCCTGCAGCGCATCCACCCGAGCCTGCGCGAAATCAGCGCCCGAACCGGCCGCGATCCGCAGGACGAAACGCTGATCGTGGCGTTCTATCGCGAATTGGCGCTGCTGTTCTGGCTCGACGATTGCAACGACCTTGGCCTGATCGCGCCGGAACAACTCGCCGCGGTGGAGCAGGCGCTGGGACAGGGCGAGCCGTGCGCGCTCCCCGGATTCGAGGGCTGCGCTGTGCTGCGCGCTTCGCTGGCTGCGCTTGCCTACGATCGTCGCGACTATGCTCAGCTTCTCGACGATACCCGGCGCTACTGCGCGGCGCTGCGCGCCGGACAGGCGCAGACGGCAGACGCGGAACGTTGGTCCTACGCCGAGTACCTGCACAACGGCATCGATTCGATCGCCTACACGAACGTGTTCTGTTGCCTGTCGTTGCTGTGGGGCCTGGACATGGCGACCTTGCGCGCGCGTCCGGCGTTTCGCCAGGTCCTGCGGCTCATCTCCGCGATAGGGCGCCTGCAGAACGATCTGCATGGACGGGACAAGGACAGGTTGGCCGGCGAGGCCGGCAACGCGGCGATCCTGCTGCTGCAGCGCTATTCGGCTATGCCTGTCGTGGAGTTCCTTAACGACGAGCTGGCCGGCCATACGCGCATGTTGTATCGGCTGATGGCGGAAGAGCGCTTTCCTGCGCCGTGGGGAGCGTTGATCGAGGCCATGGCGGCCATCCACGCCCAGTACTACCAGACCTCGACCAGCCGCTACCGCAGCGACGCCGCGGGGGGAGGCTAGCGTGCGCCGGCTTGAACGCGCGGGAGGCGATGGCGTGCACGCACTGCCGTCGGTCCGATCCGGCGCAACGCCGTCGCCCGATGCGACCGACGGAGCGAACATGAGCGACACGGCGCCTGAGCCGGCTTAAGGACGGCCATCTGGACCTCGTGCTGGGTCGGCAAACGGCGCCGGCCAAGGTTGCAAGAACTGCGAGCGATTGATCGAACACGATGCGGTGATCGCGCTGTTCAACAAAGTGGTGGAGATCGCCAATGACCGGGGCTGGTTGTCGGGCGAACATTTCAGTGTGGATCGCACGTTGATCTAGGCTCGGGCCGGGCAGAAGAGGTTCGAGAAGGACGGCGATGACGAGGGCGGCAGCGACTTCCGCGGACAATCGCGCAGCAACCATGCACACGTGTCCACGAGCGATCCGGATGCTCGGCTTATCGCAAAGGCAGCACGGCGCTGCGCTACATCGGACACGCGCTCCGCTCACTTCTGAGCAATTCGATGGCGGCACAATGGCGCGAGCCGCAAGCGGTCGCTAAGTTTTTACAAATTTGGAATCTAGGTATGTTGGGGATGGAGGAAATGCCTCACGTGCCTCTCGATGCGCCGCAGTACCTAAGCGACAACTACGTTCGGATTGACTGAGCACAGTTGCGGAAACATGGCGTTCTGACGGGCCCTGACGTCGACGATCACGCAGTCTGCGTCTACCAGCGCGCAATACGAAACCCGGCTAACGACACCCACTTTGGAATAGTCGGCGAGAATAACGCGCTTCCGCGCATGATCAAACATCGCTCTCGCTGTCTCTATTTCGTCGGGATGTAGCTCATCGCACCCGCGGTCGCATCGAGACCGAACGGAGAGACCATCGCTAAATCTTCTCGGTAGCGAGTGCTATCTCATTGACGGTAATCGCCCCGAGCGTTGCGGGCGGATCGTCCGTCCCCACCCAGGATCACACCTCTGTTTCCGCTCTGCGTGCAATCACCCGCGGAAGTTGAGCACTTGGCGGCATTCAGAGAATTGGTGACGACAATGAGCCCTTCCATCTGAGCTGAGCGTTGGGCCAGGGTGGTTGTCGTACTTCCCGCGTCGAGAAGGCTCGTCTGACCGGCCTCGACCATTGCTGCCGCTGCCCTGGCAATCGCTCTTTTCTCGCGGCTACGTACGGCAGTGCGCAATTGGCAGGGAGCCTCCTTGTCCTTGGCAACCGGAACGACTCCGCCACGGACCCGGCGGGGTTCTCCGCTTTCTTTCATTTCCATGAGATCGCGGCGTATCGTTTCGAGCGACACTCCAAAATCTTCCGTCAGCCGATCAACGCTTAGCGTGCCGAACGTTGCCAACATCGATCGAATGTGACGCCGTCGTTCCTCTTGCCACATAGAAGCTCCCCAGTATCTTAGCAGTTTCTATCGTCGGCTTCGGGCCGTAGCGCGATACGACAATAGGCTCGATGCGTCCAACCGACATGATGCTGGCGCCCATCCTTCCACGTAACTGACCGACTCAGCCGCGCTTCTATCGTTTCTAGAGCAACGGCAGAACTTCGGCGTGAAGTTCTGCCGTGCTTGCAGCGATGACCCGCTTGCCGGAGGTGATCGTGAGCGGCTTGCCCTCCCAGTCGGTGACAATGCCGCCGGCTTCTTCGATCACCGGCACCAGCGCCATGAAATCGTAAGGCTCCATCCGCGTCTCGATGACGAGGTCGATGTGTCCCGATGCAAGCAACCCATAATTATAGCAATCGCCGCCGAAGCGACACATCCGGGCAGTTTGGCTGATGCCCAGGATTTGATCGCGTTCTGATTCTGCAAAATAGAGGGGCGACGTGGTGTAGAAGTTCGCGTCGGCGAGGCGCCGGCAGTCGCGAACTTGGCATTTTGTGCGAATGCCGCTCGAGTTGACAAACCAGCTACCCAGGCCGGTTGCGCCCGTCCAGCGTTCCCGCAATGCGGGCATCTCGACGACGCCAATCTGTGAACGCCCTTGGATAGCGAGCGCGACCAGCGTTCCCCAAAGCGGAGACCCGGAAATGAAGCTGCGCGTGCCATCTATGGGATCGACCACCCACGTAGGCGAATCGAGATCACCTTGGATCCCGTATTCTTCACCGAAAATCGAATGCTCTGGAAATCGAGCGGAAATCGCCTTTCTGATGGCTTTCTCGACACGCCGATCTGCCTCCGTAACGGGGCTCTCGTCATCCTTCGTGTTGATGTCTATCGGCCGTCGAAACAATTCGGTGGCGTGAGCACCTGCGCTTCCGGCGAGCTCGAACGCGAAATCGACCAAATCAGACATCGAGTCTGCACCATCCATGCTGGCAACCTCCTGAGCATTACAGATCCAGCTTAAGGCACAAATACACATATTGCCATATCGCTTTTGATACCGTGGCTTCGGTTGCCACGCAGAAACCCAAAAACAAAAAAAAGCCATCTCGATTATTGCTCGCATCTCTAACCGGACGGCCACTCGGGCCTACCATGCGGTAATTGATATTGGCTTCGACAGAGTATTGCCTTTGGCTTCGTCGGGCAATTATGAGTCGCTGGGAAAAGCTTGCCGACACCTCCGGGAGGCGCGCAAAACCCACATTGGTCCGCGATATTCGGCACCTCATCGCTTCGCGCATGCATGTTCGCCTTACCGAATGGAGCAGCCAGCGCGTTATAAGCGTCGCTCGGTGTTTAGCGGCGCGTTCAATCCGAAGAAAATCGACCGCTCAGCACCAAACGACGCATTTTGCATCAACAAAAGAATACCGCTTTCCCGGACTGGCTGAAAAAGAGATTGCCTTGGACTCGCTCGTCTCTGCTTTCTCTGCGACTATTGATCGTTCGCCGATGCTGCCTGCGAGGGGAATGCGGATGACTTGCAATGGCCCATTTGATCGATCTCGAAGTCGCGCCGCGCCGCTGACATCATGTCGAACGGTGTGTTGTTGACGCAGCGAGCGTGTGCCGGCGCGTATCGCGGATACTGATCGGCCACCCTCCCCTAGTTCAAATCTGCCGGCAGTTCGCATGAGCCGCGCTGTAACCCGCTGGATGGGCGCCCGCGCGAACGCTTCGTGCTGCCTTCCTCACCCCATCACGTCCAACGTTTGAGGTAATTCAAATGACCACCAGTCATGATCAGGTCAAATTCGCTTACTGGGTTCCAAATGTTTCCGGTGGCCTCGTGATCAGCAAGATCGAGCAGCGAACCGGATGGGACATCGACTATAACCGCCGTCTTGCGCAGATCGCGGAACAGGCAGGGTTCGACTATGCACTGAGTCAGATCCGTTTCACCGCCGGATACGGCGCCGAGTTCCAGCATGAGCCGGTCGCCTTCAGCCACGCCTTGCTCGCCGCGACCACAAAGCTGAAAGTGATCGCGGCGCTGCTGCCCGGCCCCTGGAATCCGGCGGTTGCGGCCAAGCAGATCGCGACCATCAGTCAGCTGACCGAGGGGCGCGTCGCCGTCAACATCGTCAGCGGCTGGTTCCGCGGCGAGTTCGCCGCGATCGGCGAGCCCTGGCTCGACCACGACGAGCGCTACCGCCGCTCCGAAGAATTCATCCGCGCGCTGCGCGGAATCTGGACCCAGGACAATTTCACATTCCGCGGCGACTTCTACCGCTTCTCCGACTACACGCTGAAGCCGAAGCCGGCGCATCCCTTGCCCGAGATCTTCCAGGGCGGCAGCTCGCGCGCCGCGCGCGACATGGCCGCGCGGGTGTCGGACTGGTACTTCACCAACGGCAATTCGGTCGCGGAGATCAAGAAGCAGGTCGACGACATCAGGGCGAAGGCGCGCGCCAACAATCATTCGGTCAAGATCGGCGTCAACGCCTTCGCGATCGCGCGCGACACCGAGGCCGAGGCGCGCGCCGTGCTTGACGAGATCATCGTCAAGGCCGATCCGGAGGCGGTCAACGCGTTCGGGCATGAGGTGAAGAATGCCGGCAAGGCCTCGCCGGAAGGTCAGGGCAATTGGGCGCAATCCAGCTTCGAGGATCTCGTCCAGTACAATGACGGCTTCAAGACCAATCTGATCGGCACGCCGGAACAGATCGCCGAGCGCATCGTCGCGCTGAAGGAGGTAGGGGTCGATCTCGTGCTGCTCGGCTTCCTGCACTTCCAGGAGGAGGTCGAGTATTTCGGCCGCCGCGTCATTCCGCTGGTCCGTGCGCTGGAGGCGAAGACCGCCGTGCACGCCCAGGCAGCCGAGTGACGGGGAGTCGCGCGGCGTGACGGCGATAGCGACAGATGCCGGCGTTCTTGCGCTGGAGGCGGCCCCGGCGCAAGGCAGGGCGCTCGCAACGGCGACGACCGATGCTCCCGATCGGCGCCTTGCGCAGGCCGCAGATCGCGTGGCATGGCCGGTGCTGGCCTTGAGCGATATCGCGCTGACATTCGGCGGCGTCGCCGCGCTGCGCGACATCGACCTTGCGGTCGCACCGGGTGAAATCCGTGCCGTCATCGGGCCCAATGGCGCCGGCAAGAGCTCGCTGCTCAACGTCATCAGCGGGCTCTACCGGCCCGACCGCGGCCGGGTCTGGCTCGGTGAACGCGCCTTCGCCCAGGTGCCGACGGCACGATTGGCGGCGCACGGCGTTGCGCGCACGTTCCAGAACCTCGCGATCTTCAAGGGGCTGTCGGTGTTCGACAATGTCCTGATGGGGCTCGCGCACCGCGTCCGCGCCGGCTTCCTGCGCCAGATCATCGGCTCGCCGCTGGCGCGCCGGATCGAGGCGGAAAACCGCGCCGCTGCCGAAGACGTCATCGGTTTCCTGCATCTCGGCGACGTCCGCGAGCGCGCCGCCGGAAGCTTGCCTTATGGCTTGCAGAAGCGGGTCGAACTGGCGCGGACGCTGGTGGCGCGGCCGAGGCTGCTGCTGCTCGACGAGCCGTTCGCCGGTGTCACGTTGAGCGAGAAGCTCGAGCTGTCCGAGCACGTGCGCAATGCGCGCGACCTCTATGGCGCCACCATCGTTCTGATCGAGCACGACATCGGTGTGGTGATGGGCCTCTCCGACCGGATCGCGGTGCTCGACAACGGCAGCAAGATCGCCGACGGCACGCCCGACGAGGTGAGGGCCGACCAGGCGGTGATCGACGCCTATCTCGGCGTCGCGCATCAGGACGTCACGGAGCTCGCGGTCTGATGTTCGATTATCAGTTTCTGATCGAGGTTTTGGTCGGTGGCCTGCTGTCGGGGGTGATGTACTCGCTGGTCGCGATCGGCTTCGTGCTGATCTACAAGACCTCGGGCGTACTCAATTTCGCGCAAGGCGCGATGCTGCTGTTCGCGGCGCTGACCTTCGTCAGCCTGATCGAGCGCGGCATCTCGTTTCCGGTTGCTTTCGTCATCACGCTCGCGATCATGGTCGTGCTCGGCGTCAGTGTCGAGCGCGCGGTGCTGCGGCCGCTGGTCAACCAGCCGCCGATCACTTTGTTCATGGCAACGCTCGGGCTGTCCTATGTGATCGAGGGCGCGGCGCAGCTGCTGTGGGGCACCCAGGTCCACGGCCTCGACATCGGGATCAGCGACGTGCCGCTCGACATCGCCGGGGTCTTCATCAGCCGGTTCGACCTGTTCGCTGCGGCGGTCGCGGGCAGCCTGGTGGCGCTGTTTGCGCTGTTCTTCCGCTACACCCGCACCGGGCTGTCGTTCCGCGCAGTCGCCGACGATCCGTTCGCGGCGCTGGCCGTCGGCCTGCGGCTGCCGCGGGTCTGGGCCAGCGTGTGGACCGCCTCCGGCATCGTCGCGCTGGTGGCGGGCCTGCTGTGGGGCGCGCGGCTCGGCGTGCAGTTCTCGCTGTCGCTGGTGGTGCTGAAGGCGCTGCCGGTGCTGGTGCTCGGCGGCTTCGATTCGATCGCCGGTGCGATCATCGGCGCCTTCTGATCGGCGCCATCGAGAAGCTCTCCGAAGTCTATGTCGGGCCCCTGTTCGGCGGCGGCATCGAGGCCTGGGCGGCCTATGTCGTGGCGCTGGTCCTGCTCCTGGTGCGGCCGTCGGGGCTGTTCGGGCAGAAGCTGGTCGAAAGGGTCTAGGCCATGCGCGCAGCACCATCGACGGCACGGCTCTTGCCCGGCGTCGGAGCCTTTGCGATTGCTCTCGGGGTCGCGGTCGTCTTTGGCGCCGTTCCGCTGCTCGGTTCCGACTATCTGATGGACGCGGTGTTGACGCCGTTCCTGGCGCTGGCGCTCGCCGCCGTCGGGCTCAACGTGCTCACCGGCTATGCCGGGCAGGTCTCGCTGGGCTCCGCCGCGTTCCTCGCGGTCGGCGCCTATGCGACCTACAACCTTCACCTTCGGCTGCCGCAGCTGCCGCTGCTTGTCGATCTGGTGCTCGCTGGCCTGATCGCAGCCGCGATCGGTATCGTGTTCGGGCTGCCGAGCCTGCGGCTGCGCGGCTTCTACCTTGCGGTCTCGACGCTCGCCGCGCAGTTCTTCGTGCAATGGGCGCTCACCAAGTTCGGCTGGTTCTCCAACGACAATCCGTCCGGCGTGATCGACGCCCCGGTGCTCAGCGTGGCCGGCTTCGCCTTCACCAGCCCGGCGGGGCGCTACCTGTTCTCGCTGAGCGTCGTCGTCGTCGCGACGTTCCTGACGCTGCGGCTGTTGCGCTCGCAGAGCGGCCGTAATTTCATCGCGGTGCGCGACCACGAACTCGCCGCCAAGGTGATCGGCGTGCCGCTGTTGCGCACCAAGCTGCTCGCTTTCGGCGCCTCCTCGTTCCTGATCGGCATTGCCGGCGCGCTGTGGGCCTTCGCCTATCTGCGCACGGTCGAGCCAGCCGGCTTCAACCTCGATCGCTCGTTCCAGATCCTGTTCATCATCATCATCGGCGGACTGGCCTCGCTGCGCGGCGCGTTTCTCGGCGCCGCCTTCATCGTGGTGTTTCCGCTGATCCTGTCACGCGCCGGCGCAGCCCTGCTCGGCGGCGTGTTCGATTCCGGCGTGCTGGAGATGAGCCAGCGCATCGTCGTCGGTGTGCTCATCATCGCGTTCCTGATTGCCGAACCGCGCGGCCTGATCGCGCTGTGGGACCGGCTTTGGCGAGCGGTCGCGCGGCCAGCCGCCATCCGCAACACCTGACATTTCGCACCAAGGGAGAGACCAAAGATGATTAGATCGAGATATCTGAAATTTGCCTTCGCCGCGGCGGTGGCCTCCGTGCTGGCCACAGCACCGGCGGCGCGGGCCGACGAGCAGTTCTTCCCGCTGCAGAGCTACCGGGTCGGTCCCTATGCGGCCGGCGGCACCGGCTTCTTCGGTGGCTTCATCGACTATCTCAATTTGATCAACATCCGCGACGGCGGCGTCAACGGTGTCAAGCTGACCTGGGACGAGGGCGAGACCCAGTACGAGGTCGAGCGCGGGGTCGAGGTCTATGAGCGGCTCAAGGGGCGGCCCGGCGTTGCCGCCTGGAATCCGCTGTCAGTCGGCATCGCCTACGCCATGATCGACCGCATCACCAAGGACAAGGTGCCGCTCATCACCATCAATCACGGCCGCACCGATTCGACCGCCGGCCGCGTGTTCCCCTACGTTTTCCCGCTGCTGCTCAATCCCTACAGCGAGACCTCGGGCATCGTGAACTACATCGCGAGCCGCGAGGGCGGGGTCGACAAGCTGAAGGACAAGAAGATCGTCGTGCTCTATCACGGCTCGCCCTACGGCAAGGAGACCATCCCGATCTACAAGCTCTTGGCCGATAAGTACCAGTTCAGCCTGGAGCAGATCGAGGTGCCGCATCCCGGCAACGAGCAGCAGTCGCAATGGCTGTCGATCCGGCGCGCCAAGCCCGATTACGTGGTGCTGCGCGGCTGGGGCGTGATGAACCCGGTGGCGTTGAAGACCGCGCAGAAGGTCGGCTTCCCGGCCGACCACATCATCGGCAACGTCTGGTCCAATTCCGAGGAAGACGTGATCCCGGCCGGCGACGCCGCCAAGGGCTACATCGCGATCACGACGCAGGCCTCGGGCGAGCAGTATCCGGTGCTGCAGGAGGTGATCAAGACGGTCTATGGCGCCGGCAAGGGTAATCTCGACGACAAGAAGCGGATCGGCAGCGTCTACCACAATCTGGGCATCGTGAACGGCATCCTCAATGTCGAGGCGATCCGCATCGCACAGGCGAAGTTCGGCAAGCGCACTTTGACCGGCGACGAAGTGCGCTGGGGCTTCGAGCATCTGCAGCTCGATCCGGCGCGGGTCGAAGCGCTCGGCGCCAAGGATCTGTTCCACTCGATCAACGTCACCTGGGACAATCACGAGGGCGACGGCCGCGTCACCTTCCAGCAGTGGGACGGCGGCAAGTGGAAGGTCGTCTCCGGCTGGATCGCGCCGGACTGGGCCTTCCTGCGTCCGATCATCGAGAAGTCGGCCGCCGCCTATGCCAAGGAGCACGGCATCAAGGTGCGGACCTCCGGCGACGATCCCGTCAGCAACTGACGCCGCAACGGGCGCGGAAGCTGTCCGGCTCCCGCGTCCCTCAAGACGATGGATCAACAGATGAGCGAAACCCTGCTCTCGGTCGAAGGCCTGGCCGCGACTTACAACCACGCGATCGCGGCCGTCAGCGACGTCTCGCTTGCCGTGCGGCGCGGCGAGATCGTCGCCGTGCTCGGCGCCAACGGCGCCGGCAAGTCGACCACGCTGCAGGCGGTCTCGGCGTTGCTCTCGGCGCGGCGCGGCCAGATCACCGCGGGCCGGATTGTTTTCGATGGCCGTGAAATCGCCGGCACCTCGGCGGCAACCCTGGTGCGCGCCGGCCTCGTGCCGGTGCTCGAGGGGCGGCACTGCTTCGCCTCGCTGACGGTGGAGGAAAACCTGATCACTGGCGCGATGGGACGCGATGCGCGCAGGGCGGAGATCGTTGCAGACCTCGACCGCATCTATCAGCTGTTTCCGCGGCTGAAGCAGCATCGCCGCACGCTCGCCGGACTGACCTCCGGCGGCGAGCAGCAGATGACGGCGATCGGCCGGGCCCTGATGTCGCGCCCGCGGCTGCTGGTGCTCGACGAACCGTCGATGGGTCTCGCGCCGCTCGTCGTCGAGGCCATCTTTCGCGCGCTCAAGCAGCTCAACAGCGAGCCGGGGCTGTCGATCCTGGTCGCCGAACAGAACTCGACCGTGGCGCTGCGCTTTGCCGACTATGCGGTCGTGCTCAAGAACGGGCGCAGCGTGCTGGCCGGCCGCGCGGCCGAACTGCGCCAGCGCGCCGACATCAAGACCCACTATCTCGGCGGATCGTCGCAGGGTGACCCGCGCCGAAGGCAGCCGCGCGAGGCTGTCGCATGATTGCAACCCGGAGAAACTGACCATGGCCAACGACAATCTCGCACGCAAGATCGACGACGACGTTTATGCCAGGCTCGATGCCGCCATCGACGCGACGGTGAAGGTGAATGCCGACCGCAACGACCGCGAGAGCCGCTTTCCGCGCGAGAATCTTCGCGCGCTGGCGGAGGCCGGCTGGACCGGTGTGCTGAACGAGCCGCAGTTCGGCGGGCTCGGCCTCAGCCATCTGGACTTCGCGGAAGCCGCCTACCGGATCGGGCAGGCCGATGCCTCCACCGGCCTGGTCTATGTCATGCATGTTGGTGCGGCGCAGACCATCAATCTGTTCGGTAACGCCGACCAGAAGGAGCGCTGGCTGAAGGCGAATAATGGCAGTCTGCTCGGCACCTATTCGACCAGCGAACGCGCCACCGGCGGGCACTGGTGGTACAATCTGTCCGAAGCCTCGCGCGACGGTGACGACTATCGCGTCAACGCGGAGAAGTCGTTCACCACGAGCTCGGGCCAGGCCGACTATTACGTGGTGCAGACGCGCACACCGGGCGCCAAGGATCAGGCCGACATCATCTTCTTCATCGTCGACGGCAAGGCGGAGGGGATCGAGTCCCGGTCCTGGGATGCGCTCGGCGTGCGGGCCAACCATTCCGGGGCGATCCGCTACAGCAATGTGCATGTGCCGCAACGCGACCGGCTCGGTGCCGAAGGGCAGGGCAAGGAGATCATCTATGACGGCGTGTCCCCGGTCTATCTGATCGGGCTCGGCGCGGTCTGGGAAGGCGTCGCACGCGGCGCGTTGAACGCTGCGATCGCCCACACCACGAGCTTCGTGCACAAGGACAGGAACAAGAGCCTGTCGGACTATCAGGCAATCCGCCAGGAGCTCGGCGCAGCCAAGGTGCTGGTCGAGACGCTGCGGCCGTGGCGCAACGAACTCGCGGGCAAGCTCGACGCGCTCTGGCGTACCGGCAAGCCGCAAAGCGAAATCCTGATCCCGCTGACCGAGTTCAAGGTGCATGCCGCCGAGGTCGCCAACAAGGTCGCGGCGACGGCGCTGACGGTGACGGGCGGCTACGGCTATCACCGCGGGCCGATCGAGCGTGCCTATCGCGACGCCCGTGCAGCGATCGCGATGGGGCCCTCCAATGTCATCGCGCGCGACTGGATCGGAAAATCGCTGGTCGGTCTGCCGCTGGAGCTCTTCTACGAGGGGGGAGAGTAAGTCGAATTTGGGGGAACATTGCCAACCTTGGCGCACATGAGATGTGTCTCTTGTGGAATAGCTCTCCATTGCCGGTGGCGATGCTAGAGCGACCGGGACGTGTGCTGTCGGCAGGTCGACGGTCTCGATCAGACCAGCGGCGTCCATGTCCACAGCAAGACTCCCGCCGTCTTCTCAAGGCGCTTTAAAAGGAGCCTTATCTGTCGAATGGCAGCTAGGGCGCGTCCGAGATCAAGAGCGATCCTGTTGCGATAATTGGAATCCGCCATTTTGCTTCGATATTGAGGTCGATAAGGATATTCATCATCTCCTGCCTTCCGAACTCGCTATTGAGGGCCTCCCGAGAGAGGGGCAGATGATGTAATGGCGCCATCGGGACATCCAGGATTCGGACAAAGGCGGGCGCTGGCGCTAGCGCTACGACTGTACGGACCCGAGTCGGTCTGGCAGGAGGTCGGCCAGCGGCTCCTCGACGATGCCTGCGCTCGGCTGACCGGCCGTCACGAAGAAGACGGCTGTTGGCCCTCGTTCGCGAATGGGCTTTCTGAATGTCGACCGTGCGACCACATCGATGGCAGCCGACGCGCAGCAGGTGCCGGTTGATGTCGCAGAAGCGCGGCGCTCGGGCGGCGTTGGCGGAGCCCCAGTGTAGGTGGCAGCATCGTCGAAAATCGCCTGCCACTACTCCGAAGCAATCGGATCACCTCGGCCCGGCCGCGGGCGATATTCGAGTGCTTCTGCCGATTGCGGCGGCCGCAGCCGGCTTTTCCATCTGTGTTCGGGTCGGCATACGCCAGCTCCCGGGTCTATCGGAAGCGAGTTGGAACCGACAATTCCTTGAAAACCAAAACAAGGGTCCCTGAGATCTCGCCACGTTATGGCTTTTTTCAAAAACAAAAATATAAACGCAAATCCGGCATCTTAGTATGGGTTCCCATGAAGCGTAGCGAGCTCAGCCACATGATCGCGAGACCCTGAGGCGGCAGCCCCCGCCCTACGATTCCCATGATGGGATCGTCCCGCCAGCGCCCCCGGAGGACGGCGTGTTCGCCCCCGGAGCGACCAAGGCCCTGGAGGCCGCTCAGGCGGCCTTCGGCAAGGTCGACGCCATCGCGGTCCAGATGAAGGACCCCTACATCGTCAGCCGGGTCCTGACCAGACGCGAGGCGATCAGTTCGTCGTCGATCGAAGGCACCCAGAGCACTCTCGACGAATTGCAACTACGCCGTTGCCATGGATGGCTTCATCCCGAGGGCCGCCAGGAACGGCTATAGCGTCTTCACGATGGACCTGATCAAGGATCTCCATCGCGCTGTGATGAAGGACGATCCCGACTACCAGGATGTTCCCGGCGACCCTCCGCACGCGGGTTGTGTGGATCGGCGGAAACAAGGACATCGCGTATTCAAGTCTGAACCCTCCGCCTCCTGCCGATGTCCCCAACTGCCTCGCCCAAACGGTCGACTACCTTCGGAACGAGGGGATGCAGCAGATGACGCAAGGGTTCATCACGCGCATGGCGATCGCACACACCCATTTCGAGGCGGTGCACCCCTTCCGCGACGGCAATGGACGTGTCGGTCGCCTTCTACTTCCGCTCATGATGGCGGCGGAGAAGCATGTGCCTCTGTACCTTTCGCCTTACATCGAAAGCAAAAAGGGCACATACTACGCTTCGCTTAAGGACGCTCAACAACGACTTGACTGGGAGCCCATCATCACATTCGTGGCCGTGGCCGTGACCGGTACCTTCGAGGAACTCATTCGAACGCGGACGGCGCTGTCGGAATTGTCCGAGCGCTGGAGGAAGCGCCGAAAATTCCGAAAGGGATCTGCGGCCATGCGAGCCTTGGACGAACTTCACAAATATCCCGTCGTGACGGCGAAGCGGCTCGGCCAACTACTCGATATCTCACCTGCGCAGATAAACCAGGCCATCGCGCAATTACAACAATCCGGTATTCTGCAAGAGAGGACCGGCTACGCGCGCAACCGGGTCTATGCTGCTCCCGAAGCTCTCGCCATCATCAATCGTCCATTCGGCGAAGAACCCATCCTTACCGAGGTCGATCCGGACGAGCCTGATCCGGATGATTTCTCGGCCGGTCCGAAGTGGCCGTGATCGCGCTACATTCGTGCCCAAGATTTTAATGGTTCGGCCCTGCAAGATGCGGGCGGTGCGAAAAATCAGCCGAGAGCGTGCAGTCGGGCGCGGCAGCGGCGACGCCAGCGACGTCGGCGGGTCCGCAGGATATCCGAAATGCGCCTGCTGCGGCGAGACAGGAGATCCGTCTCCAAATCCACCGCGATCGAGGCCAATCGGTACGCTCCCCCGACCATCCGCGTGACTTCTTCGTCCCCGATCGCACGATCGTACCGATCGGCGATCCGAGCATTACCGACGAACGTGCCGGTCTCGACGTCGATACAGGTGACGGTGCCCGGGACCGCCGGATCTTCCGGTCCTGAGACGATTACGTGGCAGTCCCGATAAGGCAATTTCCGCCTGCAGATGCTTGAATGGGCCGAGGACACGTCGCACTTCCATTTTTGGCGCCGGCTAGGCACGTCGCCTGCGGCAAAGTTTCTTCGTGCGCGGGAGAAGCTCTCGCGTGTGCTTCGAGGATTGGCCGGCAGCGCTGAACGAGTGCCGCAAACGATCGCTACAATTTGAAACGTTCCGGCGAAGGGCGGCGCCGGTTCATTTCATCGGAAAGAATCCGTTGCCTTGGAGACCTCGGCTCTGGCGATTTCCCAAGGATTCGTTGAGGAAGCCTCGAACGAACATCTCGTCAGGATCGCCGGCGGCGCTCCAGCTTAAGCTTTTGGAAGGCAGAGCGAGTCACAAGCGGCACGGACACCGCGCCGATGTAAGAACTGTGGATGAAGGGCTTATGGCGGTAGTGAGGCAGGTGATGCCTCCCCGGGGCTGAAGAGTGGGATCGTAGAGGTGGTCGAGAAGCATCAAGACCTTGTGCTATGTTCAACCGGAAGGTTCTTAGGATCTACCGGGACTGGTCGACCGCCATCTATGATGCCGGGTTGCATTTCGTTGGTCTAGTTGAGCCGGAGGAAGTGACCGCCGCAGATCCTTTGCGGTTTGGCCTCCCGCATCGTCGTCGACGTTTGGCAGGCTTGCACGATCAGCGCGGACTACGAGGGCCGCTTCTTCGAAAAGCGAGGTTCCTGACACGGACCGCAAGAGGGAACGGCTTGGCGTTCGCCAACAGCGCCGCTGCGGCAGAATTGGACGCGCTTCCCGCGGCCAGACGCGCGATCGACGAACGGACTCGTCAGTGCCCAATCTCGAGCTCAGCGAACGAAGATTACAAGTCTGTTGAGCAGAAGTCTGACTCTTCTCAGAAAGTACGGCGGCGTGTCCCGTTGTCAGACTGCGAGCGTTAGTTACCGACGCAGTCACGAAGCGCCAAATGGTACGGTGAAGCAGATGTCGCGCTTCTGGTGATCGAGAACGAGGCTTTCGATCGCGTTGGACGACAGGATTCTCTCGGACCGGCCTACAAGCCGGATCGTGACGTAGCGTGGCGGAGACCTGACTGAATTGGACGCCGATCGGGGCCGAGGCCAAAGTGCCAGATACCCGATGATCAACTGATCATCGGCACTATGAACATGCTGTTCGACGGCATTACCATCATATTGCTGATGATCATCGACATACCGATCATCGGCCATCGTCGAGTGTCGGCGGTGACCAGCAGCACCGGCAGAAGAGTTCGCTCATCCCCGGCCGGATGCCGGCGCCAGCCGCCTGCTGGCCATGCTAGATACTGCGCCCATTCTTCGAATTGCACCTGCGGCGGGATCTTTGCCGCGTCAATCTTGAACTTTGCTGAATTTGGTAGTCGCAGCAGCAGCAAATCAGTTGTTCTTATGGTCCGAAATCGAGTCGCTCTTACCTGTCTCATGGAATGGTTCTTCGCAACTACCGCTTTTCAGAGGATCGATGAGATAATTTCGTCGGGATCAGCGAGAGCAATTGATTTTGTGTAGTCAAAAGGAATGACGCGATGAAAGAAACGGTTGATGATCGCCTATTGGCAGCAATTGATCGGTTAGCAAAATCTTCCAGCGAGGTAGCCAAAGCTTTGTCGACAATGCTGAGCAAGCAGGACATTGCAAATGAACACCTGCGCAAACTTGTAACCGCTGCGGAAATGTACGGGCTACCCAGAACAAATCATAGCCTGTTTCGTACTTTGTCTGTGATTGCGCAGGAACGAGCCATTGAGATAATCCGCACAGAGATGGCTGATGCTGTGTTTTTTGCCGATCATGATGAATTCAGGTTTGATGCCTTGTCAAAAGCGGGTGCGGGTGTTGCCCTCGAGTTCGGCGTCTATAGCGGTTACACCATCAGCACCATGGCCGAGCGATTTCCGGAGCGGAAGTTTTATGGCTTCGATAGCTTTAATGGCCTGCCGGAGCGCTGGAACGGATACCTTCCAGTGGACTTCGATCGTGGAGGCAAGGCGCCTGACGTTCCGGAGAACGTAGAGCTTATTGTTGGTTTGTTTGATGAGACGATTCCGGTGTTTGCTCAGCGCAAGCTGCCCGTTGCGTTCATCCACGTCGATTGCGACATATATTCAAGCACAAGAAGTATCTTTACGGGGCTCAAGTCTCAGCTTCGTCCCGGATGCGTTATCGTGTTTGACGAATACTTCAACTACGTAGGGTTCGAGAATCATGAAAGATTAGCTTTCGACGAATTCATCCGCGAGACCAACTATGGTGTCAATTGGATATCGTATTCGGGGCAACAGGCCGCCTGTGTACTGACGACGGGTGCGTAGTGCCTACAATCGAAGTCGATGAGCCGGAGACTTGGCACGCCAATGCGGAGGAGAAGCCGGGGAGCAACAACAGGATGGGGTGGCTTAAGTCCTGGACGGAGGAGCGTTTGCCTGCACGCTCCCAACTTGGGAGTAACCTCTACGCAAAGCGACGACCTCGATCTTGGTGACCGCCGGGGCGCCCAGCATGATTTCCGACTGCTGCTTTGAGGAACGAGATGGGTCAACTATCGCAAATAGACCCCTCACTTTTTCGCAGCCAAAAATCGGCGAAAAAATTCGAGGCGAAATTCGTAACACGCGCGGGTTCTGAAGCCCGAAACGTTCCGCTCCCGGGTCGAGACCGCGATAGCTGACTACGAGCGGACAAAGTGCCCTTTGCCCGAAGATGACAAGGCCCGTCTCATTGATAGCCTCGATAACCCGGACGTCTTGAAGGAGATTCCCGGGCGCGCGCTCAGGAAATCAAGCGGAAAAGTGCTGAGGGCCTTTCAAGAAAAGTCGTTGGTGATTGCCGAGGCTCCAAGCAATTCCGAATACATCATCGGTAGCTCAAATGTCATTAAGACGTCCAATGGTCCGACCGATCTCCACGACAGATCGGTGGAGATATGGTTAGCCTTTACGCCCCGATTTGCGGCAGTTCTCTTGGGGCGGGCGGGCGGACCTGCCAGCGCGGGTACTAACCGACGCTGATCATGTTCGTGATGTCAACCGCGAGGTCGCAGCAAAGAGTTCGATCATCGCGAGCAAGAATCTGGCGCTCATTCAAGCATCGAGGCCAGGAAGCGCCTTGCAACAACCCACAAAGCCGGGTGGTCGGGGTTGATCCCGCCGCGCATGACTAACTCGCGGCAAAATAGTCAAGCACCTAGGCGACTTTGTCCCCCTGACGTGCCAAGCGTGTCCGCTTTCGTACTTAGCTCTAGGTCAATTGACGCTGCTTGAGAGCTGAGCCGGTATCGGAGAGTCTTGGGCGCCAAAGTATTCTTCGATCTCACCAACCGCTCTCTGCTCCCATTCGTCGGCCTGTATCAGCAATGAGATTCGTTGGACTGGGCGGAATGCTGCGGCTTGACGGCACAGCGAAGCTATTGCGCGATAGCGACGCACGTTCTCCAGAATTGCTGATCCCGTCATGTTTGATTTCCCCATTCAGCTTCGAGACGCGAACATGAGGCGGATCGGTTTTTGATTGGTTAGCGGCCGGCTCGGAAAGCATCTATGGTTGGCAAATCGTTGCGATTTTGACTCTCCTCAACGCGGGACGTCAGCGGCGAGCGCTTTCGGAAGTGATGCACCGGTGCTGTAGAGTGCGTTCCGAAACATCCGGAGGTGCAGCGCATGGCGATCGTATTCATTGCCGGCAGTACGGATGATCTCGGCTGGGCGGCGGCGCAGTCGCTTCTCGATCAGGGGCATCGAGTGGTGCTGCACGCGCGATCGGCGGATCGGGCCACAACCCTCGGAGAGCTCGCGTTGCGCTCCGAACGAGTTGTGGTCGGGGACCTGCAGAGCGGCGCCGAGACGAAAGGCATCGCGGACCAAGTGAACGCGATCGGGCGCATGGATGCGATCATCCATAACGCGGGCGTCTACACACAGCGGAGTCGTGGTTCGACTCCAGAAGGCCATGCTAGCCCGTCCTATTCGTGAGAGTGCGGCTTTTGGGCCCGATTGATGCGGCCGTACATCTGCTCTGACGAGGCGCACAGGATTGCCTTCGGCTTTTCACCGCCTGACGACCGGTACTTTGCAACGCG
>NZ_JBWJZD010000042.1:0-51700 GCF_056429065.1 Bradyrhizobium sp. USDA3010 | reverse complement strand
AGTTCGGTTGCGGGCAAGCCGCCACCGCCCCGTCCCATAACTGGTTCTTGAGTTCAAGCAGCTTCTTTTCTTGCTGGTCCGAGAAATCTTCCGCCCGCTGGACCAGCAAGAAATCATGCGCCATTTGCGCCTCCTCATCATCGGCAGCAGTGCGGTCGTGCAACAGGCGAGGAAACGCGGCGCGCCAAGGGAGTTCGTGGCTCGAACAGATGCTGGCTCGCAAACCGCGCATGCGCGGATCGTCTTGACGCTCCTTGTGAAGCAGGGGAACTACAGGGCTCCGGTTGCCGCCAAGGCGTGATCTTGGCGGCCCAGAGGTCGCCAGAGATGCAGTCGGTCGAAGGAGAGTATGGCGCAACAGTCGGCGAGACGGGGCCGGAAGAACCAGATGTACTCATCGTGCCTCGAGCACGCCTTTATGATTTGGTTCCGGTCCGTGAACTCCCTAACGGGCCCGCAGCTTCATCGCTGCACCATCAGATGCCGGACAGATCGCAGCATCCGACTACGTGCCGATCTTCTTTAGAAATCGCTTGCATCTCGCGGGGCGTCCACAGATGAGTATACGCCCTAACGAATCAGTAAGCTCGCGACCAACGCGACCAAGACAGAACCGTCGCCAAGCTGGCCGCGCATCCCCGGGCGCTGGCTGATGAAGTCGAGCGGACCATAGGACAGCACCATCAACCGCAGCGGCCATCGGGTCAAAGGACATATCCCCACCTACATGCCATGTGTAGGAGAGGCTAGAATAGTTCTAGAGTTTGGCCAATACGAAAGGGCGTCTCAGTTGGCGGTCTTGTTCAATTTTGATGCTTTGGCCTCGCAAGTTTTGCTAAGCCGTCATTGACTGGTTTGGCTTTGGGTGAGGCATATGAGTAAGACGGACGCGACCTGTCCGCGCTGTGGAGCTGGTTTCCGGCGGTTGGAACTTTGGTGCGGACGAAGGTCCGAAGGAGAGTACCGCTGTCCTGTGTGCGATACGTCGCTTGAGGTTTTTGATGGGAGTAAGTCGGTTGCCTACCGGCTTACGATCCAACCATCGCGCCGAGCTATGGACCGCTGGCGAGGCCACCCTGGGGCCGGGAACCCGAGTTGACCCCGCCGCCCGCGCTAGCGGTCCAACCCGCAGGTTAAGCACGCGACAATCTCACCAAGGCTGCATTGCAGTTTCGGTGACATGACGGTTGTTGTCCACAATGCAACGCCGCCCAAGCGGAATATGAGTCGCTTGGCGGCGTTGGATCGACACCGGGCCCCTAAAAATCCCCCGGCAGGTTTTACATTGCCACAGGATATGTTGCGGGTTCGTGACACCCGAAGGCCGCCTCAATCGCGGCTCTCACCTGAGCCGATGCGGCAGGCAGTCCAAACCTTGGAGGCCGAACCGAGCAACCAAAATGCACCATAGCGCCACGTCACGCCGTTCGGTCGCTGGCCATTGCCCGAAGGCATGGCAATAGTCGCGAGCGCGGGGACATCGACTTTCGTCAATACTGGCGGCGCCGCCGGCGCTCGGGCGGATACTGCCAATACTTCGCTGATGCGCGCCCGGCCCCCCAATTGTCCCCGCCCGCCGCGCCGGCCACCAGCGGAAACGCTAGATCCGCGGTTTCTTAGGACCGGTTTGCCAAGTGCCGTTTTTGCAGAGCCAATCAGCCAAGTTGACGTTTGCGCAGTCCCAAATTTCGATGCTGGGTAGAACATCATTCCTTTCAGCTGCGTCGCTCGCTTCGGCGCGACGGACGTTCGGGATGCTGCTTTTGGCTCGTTCGTCTGTATGTGCTTTCCTCATAGTGACCTTCCGTCGAGGAAACTAGGCAGGGAGCGTCCGGTGATCGGTGGCGTGCATGAGCCTGGGCCGGGAGCCACGGCCCTAGAGGGGCAGCACCAGGCTAATGATCCGCGGATCCCCTCCGCTCCGCTTGTGAAAGCCGAATTTGCTGAAAATCTTTCGCATCGCCGCGTTCTCCGGCAGGACTTCGGCGACGATTTGCTTGAGGCCGGCCGTGCGCGCCAGGATGATGAGGTGGTGCATGAGCAAGGTGGCGACGCCCTGTCCCTGGTAGACGTCGATCACCGCGAAGGCGATCTCGGCTACTCCCGAGGCCGAGACGATGTAGCGACCGCTGCCGATGATCACCTCACGTCCGTTCTCGTCGGCAAGCGCGACCAAGGCGACGTGTTTGGCAAAATCGATGTTCATGAAGAACGTAATTTCCCTTTCCGAGAAACTGCGCTTGGGAATGAAGAAGCGGCGTTGAAGTGATTGATTGCCGGTGCGGCTGATTGCAGCCAGCATGTCGTCTTTGTCGTCAGGCCGTAACGAGCGGATATTGACCCTTCGGCCATCGCGCAGACATTCGTTCGCTGCGTAATTTTCAGGCACCGGCATGACCCGTCCTCCCGGCGCCAGAAAAGGGCGCAGGGCCGTGCTCGTGGCTTGACCTAGATCAACATTCCGGGCGCGCAAAACACTTTCAATTGGATTGCTGGCGGAAGGACCGAAATGATGTCGCTGGACAATCCGCAACTCGCGGGCGGGCCCATGTCGGGGGTCATCGCCAAGGCCGTGGAATACATGGTGGATGCCGGACAGCGCAGCGTGCTGCTTCTGGACATCCTGCGCCGGCGCGGTGATCAGTATCGTGAGCACGTCGCCCAGACGGCACCGCACGTGTTGAGCTATGCAGCCGAGTTGATACTGGACGGCCGCAAGCTGGAACAGCCTGTCAATTATGCGCTGGTGCGCATTATCCCGCCCAAGGGCGTAGAAATCGATCTCAAGCGCCGACCGTTTGTTATCGTCGACCCGCGCGCGGGTCATGGACCGGGGATCGGCGGCTTCAAGGCCGACAGCGAGATCGGTGTCGCCATGAAGGCGGGGCATTCCTGTTACTTCATCGGCTTCCTACCCGAACCCATGCCGGGCCAAACGATCGAGCGCATTGCGCGCGCCGAAGCCATCTTCATCGAGAAAGTCATTGAGCGGCATCCCGAAGCTGATGGTAAGCCGTGCGTGATCGGCAACTGCCAAGCCGGCTGGGCGATCATGATCCTTGCCTCGCTACGGCCGGAGCTGTTCGGTCCGGTGATCGTGGCGGGAGCGCCGCTCGCTTATTGGGCTGGCGTCCATGGCAAATATCCGATGCGCTATTCCGGCGGACTGCTCGGCGGAAGCTGGTTGACCGCACTTTTCAGTGACCTCGGCGCAGGCAAGTTCGACGGTGCCTGGCTGGTGCAGAACTTCGAGAACCAGAATCCCTCGAACACGTTGTGGTCCAAGCAGTACAACGTCTTCTCCAAGGTCGACACCGAGGCCGATCGGTATCTCGAATTCGAGCGCTGGTGGGGCGGGCACGTCAACCTCAATGCCGAGGAGATCCAGTTCATCGTCGATGAGCTCTTCATCGGCAACAATCTAGCTGCCGGCCGTGTCAAAATGTCCAACGGAGCCGCGGTCGATCTGCGCAATATTCGTTCGCCGATCGTGGTATTCTGCTCAAAAGGGGACAACATCACGCCTCCACAACAGGCGCTGCACTGGATACTGGACCTTTACGCGGATGTCGACGAGATCAGGGCGCACGGGCAGACCATCGTCTACACCGTGCATGAGACGGTCGGTCATCTCGGCATTTTCGTTTCGGGCGGTGTCGCCAAGAAAGAGCATGCGGAATTCTCGAGCAACATCGATTTGATCGACGTGCTACCGCCCGGCCTTTACGAGGCGACGTTCGAGGCGAGGGGATCCGATACGCTCAATGATGAGTTAGCGGTTGGGCAATGGGTGATGCGCTGCGAGGCCCGCACGCTCGACGACATTCGCGCGATGGGCGGAAATTCGCCCGAAGATGAGCGGCGGTTCGAGACTGCCAAGCGAGTCTCGGAAATGAATCTCGCCGCTTATCAGAAATTCGTCCAGCCATGGGTCAAATCGATGGTGACGCCACAGATGGCGGAGATGATGCGCAATTGGCATCCGCTCCGCCTGCAATACGAGGCGTTTAGCAGCGAGAACCCATGGATGAAAATGGTCGAGAACGCTGCGGAGAAGGCGCGCGACACGCGCAAGCCTGTCGCCGAGGACAATCCCTTCCTGGCGTTCCAGGAGCTGCTATCCAAGCAGATCGTTAGTTCGCTCGATCAGTGGCGCGACTCGCAGGAGGCGCTGAGCGAGGCGATGTTCCTTGCCATTTATGGCTCGCCGGCGCTGCAAGCCGCCGTCGGGGTTGATCCGCAGTCGGCACCCTCACAACGCCGCGAGATGGATCCAAAGCGCCGCGAGCTCTTGCAAGCCCGCACAGCGGAGCTGACATCCAGGATCGGCTCTGGCGGTATGCGAGAAGCGGGCATTCGGGCCTTGCTCTATGTCGGATCGGCCCGGGGCATGGTGGACGAGCGCAGTCTTGAAGCGCTGCGGCGGCTTCGCCAGGCCGATGAGGCCGCGCGCATGACGCTCGCGGAGTTCAAGATGCTGGTCCGTGAGCAGTTCTTCATGTTGCTGCTCGATCGGGAGGGCGCGCTCGCGGCCATTCCGAAACTGCTGCCGGACAATTTCGACGAGCGTCGCAGGGCCTTTGCCGCCATTCAGGACGTGTTGTCGGCAAGCGCGGAGATATCAGGCGAAGTGGCCAAGCGTTTGAAGCAAGTCGCCGGACTGTTCGGGCTTGACGGTCAGGACAATACGGTCCCTTTCGATCCAAAAGCCCGCGCATCATAACAACGCAGAGCGGAGCGAAGGGTATCATGGCAACCGGAGCGAACGAGACCCAGCCGGGCTCGAAATACGATCGCCTCATAGTCGCCGCGAAGGGCGTCCCGTCGGTCTCCACGATCGTCGTGCATCCCTGTGACGAGAGCTCACTACGAGGGGCAATCGAGTCCGCTGAAGCCGGGATCATCAAGGTGGTTCTTGTCGGTCCGGCCGCGCGGATCCGGGATGCCGCAGCGAAGCACAATCTCGACATCGCGAGTTATGAGATCGTCGATACGCCGCCAACAGAGGCCGCTGCCGCGGCCAAGGCTGTCGAGCTGATTCATGAAGGCAGAGGCGAAGTCCTGATGAAAGGCAGCCTCCACACCGATGAGCTGATGCGCAGCGTGACAGCAAAGGTCGGTGGGCTGCGCACCGACCGGCGCATCAGCCATGTGTTCGTCATGGATGTGCCTGCCTATACCGAAACGGTGTTCGTCACCGATGCCGCCATCAACATATTTCCCGATCTCGACGACAAGCGCGATATCATCCAGAATGCCGTCGATCTCTATAATCAGGCCGGCTTCGGCACGACACCGCGGGTGGCAATCCTGTCGGCAGTCGAGACGGTGACGTCGAAGATCCCGTCGACCATCGAGGCGGCTGCGCTCTGCAAGATGGCGGACCGCAGGCAGATTACCGGCGCGCTGCTCGATGGTCCACTCGCTTTCGACAATGCGATCGACATGGAGGCGGCGCGGATCAAGGGCATCAGGTCTGAAGTTGCTGGCCGGGCCCAGATTTTGGTCGTGCCCGACCTCGAGTCCGGCAACATGCTGGCGAAGAATCTGGCTTATTTCGCCAAAGCGGATGGTGCCGGCATCGTGCTCGGCGCGCGCGTACCGATCGTGCTCACATCGCGCGCCGACTCTGCGCGGTCAAGGATGGCATCCGCCGCCGTGGCTTGCCTCTACGCGGCTGCACGACGTCGCAGTGCTCCCATCGCAGCAGCGTGACCGCCATGGATACGATCCTCGTCGTCAATGCCGGCTCCTCCAGCGTGAAATTTCAGGTCTTCGAGGTGGAAGGCGAGGGTCGCCTGTGGCGGCAACTGAAGGGCCAGATCGATGGCATCGGCAGCCGGCCGCGGATGCGTGCCAGCGGCTCTAGCGGCGAGCCGCTGGTCGACCGCGCTTATCCGATCGAGGCGATTGCCGATGTTCCTGCCGCCATGTCCGTCGCGGGCTCCTGGTTGAGAGATGAGCTCAGCATCAACCCCGTCGCCGTCGGCCATCGGGTTGTTCACGGTGGTCCGGACTACGCGCGTCCGGTGCTGATCGATCCCGTGGTCGTGTCGCGGCTGGAACGCTATGCGCCGCTGGCGCCGCTGCACCAGCCGCACAATCTGGCGCCCATTAAATCCCTGCTGACCAATTTTCCGGGCTTGCCGCAGGTGGCCTGCTTCGATACGGCGTTCCACCGCGATCATGACCCGCTGGCGGACCATTATGCCATTCCGCACCAACTGTACGCCGAAGGCATCAGGCGCTACGGCTTCCATGGCTTGTCCTACGAATATGTGGCCAAGCGGCTGCCGCAAATGGCGCCAGAGGTCGCGGTCGGGCGTGTAATCGTGGCCCATCTCGGCAGCGGTGCCTCGATGTGTGCGATGCGGGCAGGTCGGAGCGTCGAGAGCACGATGGGATTCACGGCTCTCGATGGTCTTGCGATGGGAACGCGACCCGGCCAGATCGATCCCGGTGTCGTCCTGTACCTGCTCACCGAGAAGGGGATGTCCGCGCCCAAGGTACAAGACTTCCTGTACCGCGATTGCGGCTTGAAAGGTCTGTCCGGCGTCAGCAACGATATGCGTGAGCTCGAGAATAGCGCCGACCCGCGGGCTGTCTTTGCGATCGACTATTTCGTCTATCGCATCGGTCTCAACGCCGGCATGCTGGCAGCCGCGCTGGAGGGGCTCGACGGCTTCGTCTTCACCGCGGGGATCGGCGAAAACTCGGTTTCGATCCGTGCCCGTATCTCGGAAAGGCTGGCATGGCTCGGGATCGAACTCGATCCCGTTGAGAACGCACGGCATGCGACCAAAATATCTCGATCAGACAGCCGAGTTCCCGTCTACGTCGTGCCAACCGATGAGGAACTTATGATCGCGCAGCATACGTTGACGCTGCTCGTGAGCCAGCCATTGCCAAACTCAAAACGCGAGAGAGTGTCATGAGTATCCCGGTTTATCCTGAGACCAAGATCGCGCTGAAGGGCAAGAAGGGCTTGATCGTTGGTATAGCCAACGACCAATCGATTGCCTGGGGCTGTGCCAAGGCGTTTCGCGCGCTCGGTGCCGACCTCGCTGTCACTTATCTGAACGAGAAGGCCAAAAAGCACGTTGAGCCGTTGGCCAAAGCGCTGGAATCGCCGATCTTCATGCCGCTTGACGTGATGATCGAGGGCGAGACCGAGAAGGTATTCGAGCGGGTCGAGAAGGAGTGGGGTCAGCTCGACTTCCTGCTTCACTCGATCGCGTTCTCACCGAAGGAAGCGTTGCACGGCCGTGTGGTCGACGTCGATCGGGTGGGCTTCCAGAAGACCATGGACGTGTCCTGCTGGTCGTTCATGCGCATGGCCCATCTTGCGGAACCGCTGATGAAGAACGGCGGCACGATATTCACCATGACCTACTACGGCAGCCAAATGGTGGTAAAGAACTACAATGTCATGGGCGTCGCGAAGGCGGCGCTTGAGGCGGCGGTGCGCTACATTGCGGCCGAGCTCGGGCCGAAAGGCATTCGGGTCCATGCCATTTCGCCTGGGCCACTCGCCACGCGCGCGGCATCCGGGATTCCTGAGTTCGATGAACTGATGGACAAGGCGCAGTCGCAGGCGCCGACGCGCAGTCTCGTCAGCATCGATGACGTTGGCAAGGCCACGGCGTTTCTCGCGCTCGACGGCGCCAAGCTGATCACGGGAAGCGTGCTTTACATCGACGGCGGTTACCACATCATCGATTAGAGCGCGGAAAGTCCGGCTACCTGTAATGCAGGCCGATGACGTCGGCGACGCAAGCGGGGCGCGTGCCACCCTCCATCTCGATCGCCACGCGGTAGTGGACCCTCAGCCCGTTCGGCGGCACGTCGACCGCTTCGGCAATGCTGACGCGACCGCGCAGCTTTGATCCAGCAGGGACCGGCGCCAGATACCGGATCCGGTCCGCTCCATAATTGATTGTGTTTTTCAGCCCTTTCAAGCCCATCACCGAGCGGATGAACATCGGTGTCAGGCTGAGCGACAGAAGGCCATGCGCGATGGTCATGCCTCCAGGCATTTCGGCCTTCGCGCGCTCCTGGTCGACATGGATCCATTGCTCGTCGCAGGTGGCAGCCGCGAATTTGCTAATGCGCTCCTGCGTTATCTCGAGCCAGTCACTGACGCCGATTTCGGTGCCTACCGCTGCCTTGAGTTCGTCAAACCCGTTAAATATCCGCATGGCGTCGGCTCGCTCTCTTCAGAGGATCATTTCCGGAACTGCATCGGGAATTGTGAGCTCGGCCTCCGTCACCGCCAGGACCTCGGCGATCGTCAGGCCCGGCGCCGTTTCCAGAAGGGTCGCCTTGCCACCCGGGAAGGCGATCACCGCAAGATCGGTCACCACGAGATCCACGGGGCGCGCGGATGTCAGAGGCAAGTTGCATCTGGCGACGATCTTCGACTTTCCCTTTGCCGCATGTTGCATGGCGACGATGACGCGCTTCGCGCCGCTGACGAGGTCCATGGCGCCGCCCATGCCTGGCACCATTTTACCCGGGATCATCCAGTTGGCGAGGTGGCCGGCGGCGTCGACCTGCAGGCCGCCCAGCACCGTTATGTCGACGTGACCGCCGCGGATCAGGCCGAACGACATCGCACTGTCGAAAATGGCCGCTCCCGGCAATGCGCTGATCGGCTTGCCGCCGGCATCGGTTAGCAGCGGATGGGTCATGCCCTGTTCGGGAATTGGACCAGTGCCAATCAAGCCGTTCTCGGACTGGAAGAATACCTTGAGCCCGGCGGGAACGTAGTTTGCAACCAGGGTCGGAATTCCGATGCCGAGATTGACGAGGTTGCCGGGCCGTAGTTCCTTCGCTACACGACGCGCGATGATGGTTTGTGCATCCATGGGTCACCCGTTCGCGACGAGATAATCGACCAATGGTCCCGGCGTGATGACGTGATCGGGAGCAATGACGCCGACCGGAACGATATGTTCGGCGGTCACGATCACGGTATCGGCCGCCATCGCCATGACTGGATTGAAGTTTCGGGCGGTGAGAGCGTAGGACAGGTTGCCGGCGTAGTCGGCCAGGAAGGCGTGTACGAGCGCGAAATCGGCGCGCAGCGCGGTCTCCAGCAGATACGGCTTGCCGTCGACTTCGATCTTCTGTTTGCCTTCCTCGACCAGCGTGCCGACGCCGGTAGGCGTCAGGACGCCGCCAAGACCACAGCCGCCCGCGCGGATGCGTTCAACGAAAGTGCCCTGCGGAATCAGGTCGACCGTGATCTGCTTCCCCAGCATCTGCTGCTGCGCCTTCGGATTCAGTCCGATATGGGTGCCGATCATGCTCGACACCTGCGAGCCTTCGAACAGTTTACCGACACCCTTGCCGGGCGTTGCCGCATCGTTACTGATCAGCACCAAGCCCGATTTGTTCTGTCGGACCAGTTCGTCAAGCAGGCGCTCCGGCGTGCCCACGCCCATGAAGCCGCCGACCATGACGCGCGCGTTGTTCGGGATCATCGCAACAGCTTCTTCGGCGGATACGGCCTTCATGTTCGAGCTCCCGCAATCGATCCGAGGGGGACGATTCAGGGAACACTGTCGCTTGGCGTGATGGCATCGTTGATCTGGGTCAAGGTCAGGGCGTCATTCGTCGTCTGTGCGATGCCCAATCCCGATACTATTCAGTACTTCCGCCCATAATTTGCGCACCTGTCGATGCCGGTCGTTGACGGCTGCACTGACGGCGTCACGGACCGGTTTGAGCTCGTCACCTTTCAGAAAATGGATCTGTGCCTGGATTAGGCGGCTGCTTTCAAATTCGATGCGCCGCAAAGCCACGACGAAGGGATCATCCGCGGACGCCTCGAGGGGGAGGATGGCGGCCGGCCGGATCGCAGCATGCGCGGCATGGCTGAGCGCCGCAATGTCGATGGCTGTGGCAAGTCGCTGATCGGCAACACCGGAAGCCGGGTTGGGCAGCCACGCCGTTTCCCAGGTCAGCGCGTGGTAGGGAATCATGATGTCCGGCACCCACGAGGTCGCGCGCATGAGCAGCGAAACGATCTCTGTCTCGCGATAAAGCTGTGCGTTCAATTCAGTTTGCCAGCCGGCCTTGAACTGGCCGGGCAGCGTGAGAGCCAGCTGTCGTGCCAGCGCGCCATGCACCGAGACCAGGAATGATGCGACCCGAGTTTGCTGCAGCGGCGGCACGCGACCGAGGGAATCGAGCGGGCCGAAGAACTGATTCATGGGGCAGCTCTTTGCACGGGAATTGCGCGCAGGTGATCGAAGCCGGCCGGAAAAGGCAACATCTCGCCACCGGCGTCGTCGGGCGCGATCCATACCGCTTGCTTGCCCTGCCAGCGCTTCGCCAGCACGTCTTCAGCGAAACGTGCGAGCAGGTCGGCGGTCAGGACAGCCTTCTCGAGTGTAAAGGCGTGATAAGCATTTGGAATGATGACCAGTGAGCTGTCGGGTATGTGAGTGCGCAGTGTTTCGTGCAGGGAACGCGGAGTTAGGAAGTCAAATTCGCCGTTGAGGATCATCGTCGGCGTCTTGATCGACGCCAGTTGCGGCGTCAGCGGCTGGAAGTCGAGGAAGGACTCCATCAGATTTTGCAGCGCATAGACGTCGTTGACCAACCAGCCCTGCCGTTTCACCGCATCGAGATTGCAAAGTAGCGGCTTGAGCCATGAATCGGAGAGGTTCATCGGCAGTAACAAATCCTGCAAATAGCTGGTGCCGCCCAGGATCAAGGCGGTGCGTAGTGCATTACCGAGCAGAAGGAGTTGCGGCGACAGTTCTGCGAAGGCGCTCATAGGCACCAGGCCCGACAGCCGATCTCCGTGCAAGATCGCATAGCGCAGCGCGATCAGCGCGCCAAAACTGATGCCGCCGAGGAATACTGGACCTTGACCGAGTTCAGCAATTAGCAGCCGCAGCGCCTCAACCTGATCATCCTGGCTGATGAACAGCTCCGGTTTGGCCGAGGCGCCCTGGCCGAGCAGATCGAAGGTCGCGACACGAAATCCCTTACCGACCAGCGCATCCCGATAAGCTGCCCAGAGCTCCGAATATTGGGTAAGCCCGTTAACGAGCACGTAGGCCGGCGCGTCGGTGGGGCCGTCCAGCTCATAACGGATGCGGTGCGACCCATACGATAGGAACGGCATTCGCTTCACTTGGTCGATGCTTTCGGGCATCACGTTGGAGCGCGCACCCAGCCGTTCCCTTGACTTAGGTCAACGTCGGCCGCGCGTGGCCGACGGAATCTCCCCCAAAACCCGGTCAGGGAGAATTTCCATGAGGCGTCTCTTCATTGGCCTGTTGCTGCTCGCCTTTAGCGCATCGGTTGCGACCGCCCAGCCGTTCACGCGCCGTTCGTCGCAAGTCCAGCATGACAGCCTGAAACAATACTACGAGATCGCCGACTTCAAGCTCGGCGGCAAGTATGACCTGGCTAATCCTTCCAAATGGGAAAATGGCGGTGAGGGGGGCGTCACCCTAGAATCGCTCGGTGGAGGAAAACTGCGCACTGCCTATATTGCGGTTGGTACGCCGCGGCGCAACGCCGCCGGCGAGATCACCAACGCTGTGGTTATTAACTCCTATTACTCCGGCGACTCCACTGACATGTATGAGCAGTGGGTCAAAGGCGCCGCGCTCTCGGGTAGTGTCCCGATCATCGGACCGGGCCGCCCGATCGACACTGACCGCTATTACGTCGTGATGGTTGATCCGCTGGGGACCTGGGGCGCAAGCAAGCCCTCGGATGGCCTCGGGATCAAGTTCCCCCAGTACACCTATTTCGACATGGTGCAGGCGAACTACCGAATGCTTCGTGATCATCTGAAGATTGCGCGGGTCGCGCTCGCTGCGGGCGTTTCGATGGGAGGCACGCAGACCTATGTCTGGGGCGTCATGCATCCGGAATATGTCAGTGCGCTCATGCCGATCGGCGGTACGACACAATCGGACGCCGGTGATCCCGTCGGCAATTGGACGTTCCAATTGATGACGGCTGCAATCGAGGCCGATCCGGTCTGGCAGCAGACCGACGGCGACTACTACAAGCTGCCCAAGGAGAAGCACCCGCTGATGGGCATGGCGTTCGGCTGGTCGGTGCTCGGCCTGACCGGCTACGATCTGTCGTACCGGTCCACGCAGGCGTTTACCGCAGTGCAGCCGGAAATCTTCTATTGGGATCCGCCAAACGAGAAGGCCGGGCTCAACGTCATCAATCGCTCCAAGCTGTATGACGCCGTTGACCTTGTTTGGCGCAACCGCGTTGGCGAGCTTCACAACATCAACAGTGACCTCGGCCGCATACAGTCACGCACGCTGGTCATGCACATCAAGAACGACCTGTGGCTCAACTTCAAGCTTGCCGAGAGAGCGGTCGAAAACATTCCGGGTGCCGACCTGATTGCCGAAGAGAGCCCTGTTGCGCATTACGGCGTATTCTCGATCATCAATGGCCACAAGAACGATCCGAAGTTTGTGGCATTCATGGACGACGTTGCCAGCCTCGATAGAGCGCAGCAGTTTGTCGACAAGAATTTCCGTACGCCGGGCGTGGCGTCCGACATCGATCCGAAGAAATCGTTCTGGAAGGACTACGTCACCTATCCCTATCCGGTGAAGTACGCCAACGCCAAGGACGCCAAGGGCACGGCTTGGCAGATCGGCTACATGGATGAATACTATGGCACCGAGAATGATCCGAAGGTCCTCGTCATCATTCATGGCAAGGGGACGTTCGCCGGCCACTATGGCAATATCATGCAGTATGCGCTGCGCAGCGGGCTGCGTGTGATCGCCCCCGACTTGCCACACTATGGCATGTCAGGTCCCGGCAATCTCGACAAGAGCCCGGCGCGCACCATGCAGGACATGCGTGAGGTGGTCTATGACCTTGTCGTCAACCAGCTCAAGGTCAAGCAAGCGACCTATCTTGGCCATTCGCTGGGTGGCCAGTTGATCCTGGGCTACGCGCTGACATATCCCGACGCTGTGAAGAGCCTGATCCTCGAGGCGCCGGCTGGTTTGGAGGAATATCCGCGCGAAGTAACGATTGCGCCGGGCAAGACTGCAAAGCTGTTCGACGCCTCGCTCGAACGCAACTTCGAGAAATGGAAGGATGTCTGGGGACCGACCCAGATCCTGGCAAACGAAATCGCCCGTCCGGAGCAGAATATCCGCGACTTCTTCTATTTCAAGAAGCGCGATCCCGTCACCGGAGTGATCGGGCGTAGCAAGAGCGGCTACTTTATGAACGACAGCGAGTATGCGCGGTTGCATACCGAGCAGCGTGTCGGCCTCACCAAAGGCAATCCGAGAGAGCTCGAGCAATGGGCCACTGTGTATATTCTCGACATCTACGGCATGGTGTCGGAGCTGCAGCAGGATGATCCAAAGAATCTCTATCGGAGGCTGACAGATATCAAGGTCCCGATCTTCCTGGCCTTCGGTGACAAGGAGCCCTTCATTCCCGGCAATCCCTTTAACGGGTTGAAGGACCTCGGGCGCGACATCATCACGCCGTTCATGACGCGGATGACGCGCGCGAACAACCGCCCGATCCTGAAGATCTATCCGGATACTGGGCATTTCATCCATACCGACAATCCAGTGGAATTTCCGGCCGACGTGACCGATTTCGCGTTGACCGAAAATCTCGATACAAGTTCGCCTGTCGAGACCGACCGCCTTATCAATGGCGTGGTTTCGGCGATGGCCGTTGCGCCGACGCCGGATGGACCAAATCCGACAGCCGGTTTGAACAAGTAGTTTCGAAGGTGAGTTGCGCATCGAGGGATAAAGCCTGCAGCAAACGGATGGGGCGCCGTTATCCGTTCCCTGGCTTCGCTTGTAGCGTTGGCTCGGTATCAGCTGGAAGCACCTGCCTATGTCAGACGACCCTACAGATGCCATAGCAACTGCCATTCGGTCGGCGTTCGCGTTCTATCCAAAAGAAGGCGATCCAGATTGGCGGGGTCCCGATTGGATACTACCTGAGGAATGCGCGCACCTAACCAAAACAATCATGCGTGAGTTGGAAGCGAGGGGCTTCCAAATCGTGAGATCGCCCCTGGGCAGCGCGTCGTAGAACACGCCGAGGCGGCAATGAGAAGTACGGGTTGTCTGCTGGGTTTCATATTGAATCGGTAGCCTGCAATGCCCAAAGTTCGCGCCGGAGAGGTCAGCCTTGGCTGGCGGGAGTGGGGCCAGGGCGCCACCACCGTCGTCTTTATCCACGGCAATCTTGCCAGCAAGGATTGGATCGAGCTCGCCGCCTCCTTGTTCCCGAGCGGCCTCAGGGTCATCGGAGTCGACTGGCGCGGTTGTGGCGACAGCGATCGCCCACCTGCGACGGCCGACTACGCCAATTACTCGATGCAGCAACACGCACTCGATATGCTAGCAGCGCTTGATGCACTACAGATCCCGTTCTGTCATCTCGCGACGCATTCCACCGGTGGCATCATAGCAGCGCGCATGCTGTTGATGCAGCCGGAGCGGTTTGGCCGGGTATTTGCGCTCGATCCCGTGACGCCACTTGGGATCGCGTTCAATGCGGAGCAGATTGGGCTATTCCGTGCGATGATGGCGAGCCGGGAGGTGACGCGCGCGGTGATGGCAACGGCGGCATCTTCCTTGTTCCTTCCGGACAGCATGGTGCCAAATGCTGTGCCGAGATTCCGCGAGGGGCTGGGCGCGATCCAGGCCCTGTTCGAGCGCATCCTGGATCAGACGTTCGGCGTCTCTGAAGGAATATGGATCGGCACTCCGGTCAATCTCACGCGGGAACGGGAGAGCCGCGAGCTCGAGCGGCGGATGCCCGAAATCCGACATCCACATCTCGTTGTCTGGGGGGAGGGAGACGGCTGGATTGCGCCGGCCGACCTGCGGAGCATGGCGGCGGCGATGCCGAGCTGCCGGTTAGTCGTCGTGCCGGGCGTCGGCCACTCGATGAATCTGGAAATGCCGCCGCTCTACGCCGGCTATTTTGGCGCCTGGTTTGGCGGCCTAAGCGGCCGGGGACGGTGACGCATATGCGCGCGCTTGCGGGTCCAGGGGCGCCAACATGAAATTGCATTCGCTTTGATCTACGTCAAACGTCTGCATCCGCAACTTCGCAGTTTGATCGTTCGCTAATTCGTTCGTTGAGGAGGACCTCCCATGCTTCGCTGTGTCTTCATCGCGCTGGGAATACTGGTTCTGACCGCAGTGTGCTTGGTTCCCGATGACGCCTATGCCCGTCGTGGAGGAGGCGGCGGCTTCCGCGGCGGAGGGGGTGGATTCCACGGCGGCGGTATGCGTGGCGGAGGCATGCATGTCGGCGGCGGAAGGTACCATGGCGGCGGGTATCGAACTGCGGGCCGTGCGCGGCCTTCGCATCCGATAGCGGGCCGCCCGATTGCTGGACGCCCGGGCCGTCCGATCGCGGGCCGTCCAGGCTATCCGGGCCGACCGATCGCAGGTCGCCCCGGCCGTCCAATCGCAGGCTATCCCGGATATGGCGGCGGATATTATCGCCCTGGCTGGGGCTACGGGGCCGCAGCCGTCGGCGCCGCGGCCGCTGCCGGGGGGTATTATGGCAGCTACGGCTATTACGGAAACCAAGGCTGCTATTACGATCAGTACGGCCAAATGGTCTGCCCGCAGTCCCAGTATCAATACTGATCCGGCTGAGCGGTGGTGGATAGTTCAGCCGTTGCTCCGCAAGGTTTCGCGGCCGCGCTTCAGCACGAACGGTTTGATGGGTCGCGCACGCAAAATGTCGCTACGATCGCCGTCGTGGCGACCTCCCTTGTTTGCTTTAATGGAGACGAGCGATGGAGTACGGCGCGTTCACCGACGCGAGCCTGAAGATGATGTACGAGGCTGTTCGCGGCGCGCTCGAAGCCGACGATGAGTTCGAGGCTAATGGCGAAGATCCAAAATTCCGGGTAAGGTCGACGGCCGAATGGAAGCTGCATGCGAGCAAACTTGAGACCGAGATACTAAGGCGAGGGCTCCAAGTCCATATCATCGACTGGACCAACGGTCAGGGCGAGCTTTCGCGCTAAGATCTCCGCGGGGCAGGGCTGCTGCTGTGCTGCACCAGCCCGGAAACTGCGCGGGCTGCGAATGAGTGGCGTCGGTTGGTCGACGGTATGGCTGCTCGGACTGCTAGTTCGATGTCCCGCCATTGCACAGGACATTCCAAACGTATTTCGAAAAGCTTGATCCCGGTCAACGGTTCCGGCGTCCATGGCTTTCAAACCTGTCTCGTTGGGAACGTCGGATTGGAGAAAAAGTCGTGAGGATAAACACAAAGCAAATCGCATTTGCTACGTCCATCTTGGGGTGTGCCATGCTGTTATCCTTCGACTGGTCGGCACAAAGCGGCGTGTCGATATCTGTCGAGAGCGCACAAGCCCGAGTTGGCCGTCCCCTGACGCCCGTGAGCGTTGCGGGTGTTGCCCGCCGCCAGACACGAAGGGCGGTTTACGGCACCGCGACGGTTGGAGCAGCAGCGGCCGGCGCTTACGGATATTACCACTATCCCTCCAACGGTCAGGGCTTTGTATGTCAACCTGGCACATATTTCCGTGGGGAGGATGGCCGCCAGCACCTCTGTCAGTAAGCAGGGGTATCGAAGCGAGCTGGACTGAAATCGTTGCCGATCACTCGAGGGCAGAGGAGAAGCCTAACGCGGCACTCAGATCGTTGTCCCATTGCCGCATTAAAGGGGATCTCGTTTCACCTCCGGTAAGCTATCCCACATTCAACGACGATTAAATCGCTTCGGAGGACCCAATGGCCGACACCCCAAAGCTCTCGGTCGAGAAAGCGCTCGAAAAGTTACGCAATAGCGATAAGCCAAAGTCGAAGGACGAACGCCACGACGAGAAAATGAGTGCGCTCGACGAAGAAATCAAGCGCATGAGAGCGCAAAGGCTGCGCCTGGATCGGCCCAAACACAAGCGCGACTAGGCGATCCGTTTTTGCTCAAATCGGACCGTGCGATCCAGGCGGCACTAGATATAGCGTCATGGCGAAAATCGCATAGATGAGCACGAGCAGGGCGCCAATAAACCATGCCGACCGTCCGCTGTTGGTGATGAAACAGGACGTAACGGAGGCAATCATGACCATCGTCACGGCGCCCGGCCAGAACTGCAAGTCCATTGGCCTCGGACCGATGACGTAGCTCAGCAGGACCAGTGCCGGAGCAACAAACAGAGCGATTTGAGAAGCACTTCCGAGCGCGATGCTGACGCTCATATCAAGCCGGTTCTTGCGCGCCGCGGAAAATGCGACCGCCATTTCTGCCGCAGCGCCGACCAGCGCGACGATGATGAAGCCGACGAACGCCGGGCTTAATCCAAGCGTCTCACCCGCTTTCTGTACCGAACTCACGAATATTTCACTTACCAGGGCAACCAGCACCGTGACCGCGATGAGTGTGCTCAACGCGAGTCCGATTGGCCAGCCTGCGCCGCCAGTCTCGCCATGCTCCTCGCTTGCGAACAGCTCCCTGTGCGTCTTGAGCGAGAACAGTAAGCCTAGCCCATAGGCACACATCAACAGCACAGCGAGGCCCGAACTGAGATTCTGCGCCAACGCATCGCCTCGTGCCGGATTTAGATCAGCGACCGCTGCTGGTGCAAGCAGTGCAATCGTTGCCATCAGCAGCAGCGCTGCGTACATCCTCCCGCTGGCCCGATTATACTCCTGAACGTGATGGCGTAGCCCACCGAGCAGAAAGGATGCGCCGAGCATGAAGAGTGAGTTGGTGACAATGGCACCGGCGATTGATGCCTTGACCAGCATGTATTCTCCGGCATGAAGCGCTGCGATCGCGATGATCAGCTCGGTCAGATTTCCCAAGGTTGCATTGAGCAAGCCCCCGATTGCATCGCCCGTTTTTTCCGCGACGCTCTCCGTCGCATGGCTGAGAAGGGCAGCCAATGGCACGATGGCCAGCACAGCGAGCACAAATAGAGCTGTGTGCGCGGAAGGAGCTGCAGTTTCTACCACCAGCACGATCGGTACGAAGATCAACATCCAAAGCAGCGGATTATGTCGAATTTCCTTGAGCAGCAGGTGCATTGTATCGCCCGGTCGAAACGAGTTCGAGCAGTTCTGAACTCCAGGGGCGGCCTCATCTTGATTTAGCTCAATCCGACGCCACCGTTGCGGTCACAGCCCGAGCCGGGCCGGCCTGTTCGCAGTCGCACGGCATTTCTTGAACAGTCAGAAGCGCGTCCATATTTCGCCCACCGCTCTTTGACTTAGATCAATCCGCGGCTGGTCGAGTCATGTGGTTCTTCTCGGGACGTCTACGACGAGAGCCTCAGGAGTTTGCAATGACAAGACAATCAGCTGTCATAGCGATTGCACTTTTGTTGACAACTTCGTCTCTCGCCTGCGCGGCGGAGACATCTTCGACAGTCGGAGTAGCGCAACCCACCACCGACCTGAAAGCCTTGACGGAGATGCGTGTCGGCATCGTCAAGGCCGCCCTGCAACTGACGCCCGACCAGGAGAAATACTGGCCGGCCATCGAGGATGCGATCCGCGGGCGAGCGAAGAACCGGCAGGCCCGATTGGAGCGGATAGCCGAATTGCACGAGAATGGACCGATGGGCGTCCTCGGTGACGGCAGTCCGATCGAACTTATGCAGCGGCGGGCGGATCGGCTGATTCAACGCGGGACTGATCTCAAGAAGCTCGCCGATGCCTGGGAGCCGCTCTACAAGACGTTGAGCGGCGATCAGAAGAGGAGAATGGCCTTCGTATCGTTCGCCGTCATGCGCGGCATGCGAGACGCAATCGAGCATCACGACGAACCGGTGGACGAGGACGAGTAGAGACAGGCCGAGGGGCCGGCCCGCATGATCGGCTTTGCCGCCGGAGTTCGGCGAAAGTGGATGATTTCGCCCGTCGGGAACTGTTATTTCGGAAGGCATTCCACATTGTAGGCAATGATGATCTGCGCCGGGTCGGCCTTGCCGACGCTCTTCAGGTCCTCCAGGCCGCTTCTGAGCTTGGCTCCCGCCTCCTTCAGGCTGCCTTCAAGTGTGGCCTTGGCCGCCTTGCATCGCTCCTCGCTTGTGAACTCCTGGAACACGACGGTTGGGAGCAGCCTCCATTCCGCCTTGTCGATCGTAGCGGCTGGGCTGACCGAATAGGAGAACACGTACATCAGCACCCACATCAGCCGACTCCTGTTCGATAAGAGGATCGCGATGGCCTGCGCATTTTCGCAGGGAAGGAAGCGGCTAGCCGTCGCCAACGTGATGTGGTGGCGGGAGTCCCGGGTCCGCCATGATCTAGATCAAGGGTGCAAGCAAGCGTCCACGCTTCCTATCGACCGAAGTTTTCTTGCTTTAGATCAATTGCAGAGATCCGGAATAGGAGGACGGTACCGCGAGTTGCTCGCAAGATATACCGAGATACGCAAGGGGGAGGCCACGAGCGCGCTGGATCGCGCGGCACATGCGGCCAAGGAGGCCGGTGTTTCCTGTGAGACAAGTCAGGTCGAGAATGGGCAACCCCATCAAGCCATCATCGCAGCAGCCGCCGATAAGGGCTGCGACCTCATTGTTATGGCATCGCACTGACGCAGCGGGCTCTCCATGCTTCTCATCGGCAGTGTGACAAACAAGGTGTTGACGCAAGCGAAAACCCCCGTGCTGGTTTGTCCGTAAATGTGCACAGGTCGCTTGAGGAAAAAAACGGGTACGGCGCGGTGGCGCGCCATGAACCGCGCCGGCTAAGTTTGAAAGCCTCTTGGTGCGGAGCGAAGACGAGTTTTCGCGGTATGCGTGCATATCCTCGCGCTTTGCTCTTAATGATGTGCAGCGTCGGTTTACCGACGTGCGCTTAGCGGACGACTCTCCCGTTGGATCGTCAGCGCGCAGCCCGTCAAGGCGTCCCGGGTGTGGCACCAGACCGGTCGATAGGAAGGCGCGCACGCTTGTCGCTACCTGTTCGGTCCCTCGGAGGTCTCGACGCGCCCTAAGAGAGTGCCGCCATTTGCGGACGCCTCTACGCTCTCCCGATTGATGCAGTTATGAGCACCAACGCCGGCTTTGAAGGGATCGCGGAAGATTATCTTCAGAGCGGAAAAGTCCGTCTGATCGAGAAACGTGATTTTTCCGGGGGGCGTCGTCACCATCTTTCCGATGGTCGAACTGGGAATGCCGAATTTCGCGAACAGCCGCGCGAACCAAATCGTGTCCCGGATAGTACCAGAATCCTCATTCCCGTAATCGTTGCCAACTGCGTGAACGCCGATCTTTGCCTCCTTGGAAGCATACCGTCTCCTGCCAACAAGGAAGATGAACGCGCAAGCGGAATCGCATTCCTTCGATACGAACGTCGAAAGCTGCTTTTGGCGTGTCAGAGCCGCAATGCGGAAGCCCTCGTAAAGCGAACCTCCTGGGGAATTGAGATCCAGTCCGGCGATCCGTCGTTGATGGCCAAAATAGGAACGGAACTTCACGTAGTCGCCGGCCTCGATATCTCCACGTACTTTCAGCACATCACCACCGGTGCAGCTCGTAATGCGCGAAATCTCCATGCCTCCGCACGGAACCGCGGTCAGCGAAATGATCAGTACGATTCCGGCCATTCGCATTTTGATCTGCGCTCACTTTTCTACATCAGTTACGTGCGGTGGTATCATCAATGACATTGATACGGATTTTGCTGGGGGCATACATGCCGCCGTGCCGTAGTTCCGGTAGCATCCGCCGTAATGCGCGCATGCCGCGCCTGCGCCATAGCCCGAGCCAAGACGGTAGCCATGATAACCTGCGATCGGACGGCCGCGATCGGATGTGATGGGTGCACGCGTCCCGCGAAGCGATGACCGCCGCCATGATATCTTCTGCACCGCCGATACGTGCGCATGCATGCCGCCGCGATGGAGGGCACCTCCGCCGCGGCGGCAGGCATAGGCATCATCGGGGATCACGCAAACCGTGAGGAGGGACCATTGCGGCCAAAGCGGCGAGAATACAACGAAGCATAGTGCGTACCTTCCTGTGGACGATCTTCCGAAGGGAGCAGGCTGCGGCGCTTTCCAGCGGGAAGGTTGATGCAGATCAATGGAAGCCAACCACCGGTCTCGAGCGCGAGCCCGCAAGTGCGCTCCCCGATCCCACTTCGCTCTCAGCAGCCTTCCACGTCGGAACATCGGAAGCGGGCACTCTTTCGAGCTCGAAAGCGCGGTTACAGTCGTCTTAACGAATGGTTACGGCTCCCGGATAGCTTCTCGACACATGGTTTACCTGACGCTTACTTCGCCATCATACGATCGCCAAGTCATCAGAGACCGATGGCACTCCCCGCTGACTGAATGGATTGAGCATATCAATGGGGAGGTGAACTGCACAAGGTCGGCTTTGGGTCAATCGCGTCGGCTTGACGCCCGCTCACTACTTCTGGTCCACACCTCAGTCAGCCGACATCGCGAGGCTGACTGAGGTCGTCGGTTTCGGGCCATCAACTGAAGCTCATCCCTAGGTCATCGCGGTCGGTTTCCGCTGGGAACGTCAAGCGATTATCTCAAGCGGCGGCGGTAGTGGATTTCTCCTGCGTGGAGGCCGCGGTGTTCTGATCCAGTACCCCGGTTGCCTCGATGCAAAGCTTGACAGTCTCACCTAGGCTCGCGGCTACGAGATCGGCTTTGGCGCTGTCGCGCAACGCTTCCAGCGCGTCTGGATCGATGTCCTTGACCCAACAGCCCAGGATTATAAGGGCCTTCGGGAGCTTCCGCCTTAGGCGCCGAACCGAATAGCGCATATGTGCCGGTCCGCTCGAATCGAGATAGACCAGGCAGGCGATCACCACACCTGTGCCATCAAGTCGGATGACGTTGGCACTGGAGAGGGCATCAGCGCCTTCAACCCGTGCTGTGAGACCGTGTGCAGTCGAAAGCTGAGCGAGCATTATCGCAGCCGCTTCATCGATAAGACTGCGTCCAGCCAAGCAAAGAACGGGGTACTGACCGAGCCAATTGGACGGCAGGTTTTCCTTACTAATAATGGGTAGGTTTTCGTGGGCCGCATTTTCCGCGACGCTTTCTACTGCAGACGAGGCTTCTGCATCGGTGGTTACATTAACCTTCGCCGGCGTTCTGTCATCTTGATCGGCAACGTCGCTGGCAAACTCCGCGACGGCATCACGAATCTTCGTGAGACGCTCCGGGTCGAGCGCTCCGCGCGCGGCATCAGTTTGCGCCAGCTGCAAACCCCTCAAGGCCACCTCGTCATAGTATGAGGCCAAAGAACGTTCTTTTAGGAATTGTTCGGCTTTTTCGGCAGCCTCTGCCGGGTCGCCGGCCAGCATGCGCTGATAGAAGATTTCAGGCGGCGAAAGGGCCGGACGGTCCCCGAACATGACGTCAAGAAACTCCAAGCGTTCTACATGGCGCCCAAGCACGACAAGACATACCGTCAAAGGCGTGGCGAGAACGAGCCCAATCGGTCCCCAAAGTGCGGTCCAGAACGTGGCCGCCGCAACCACCGCTACCGGGGAAAGCCCTGTACTATGGCCATAGACCATTGGCTCGATGACGTGGCCCACGACCGGCTCGACAGTAAAAAAGAGCGCGAGCGTCCATAGCAGCATCGACCAGCCGGGATCTACGGCTACTGCCAGAGCAAGCGGGAACGCGGCCGCGATGACGGCGCCGATATAAGGCACGAAACGAAGGACTGCCGCCAAAATGCCCCATAGGATCGCGCTTGGTGTGCCTATGAGCCATAAGCCCAACCCAATCACCATGCCAAATGCGCTGTTTAGAATGAGCTGGGTCAGGAACAGCCGGCTAAGGCGTGTCGCTGCGTCGTCCAGCGCCGCTGTGGTTCGTTGCAGGTCGTAGGAGCCAGCCAGCCGAATGAGCCGATTACGGAGATCCTCGCGTTGAAGAAGTATGAAGATCACGAAGATGATGATGATGCCGGTTGTTGCGAGAGGATGAATAAGCGGAGAGATCAAAGTCCGCAGGTTCTCCAGCGCACCGGGATCGGGCTGGCGTACTTCCACCGGAACGGGGGCTTGCGGGGCACTGGGATTGACTATTGAGGAGCTCAGTCCCCGCGAAGCCGCGGGCTCTTTCGGCCTATCGATCTCCTTACTGAGATCTTTCAACATGTCGGAGGCGCGTTCAAGCGTGCCTCTCCCGGCTTTTGTATCTCGAAAAGACTGGATCTTTTCGCTGATCGTCGACTGATAACGTGGGAGATCTCCAGCGAGCTGCGTCAATTGCGTAGCGAGAAGACTCCCCATCGTAAAAATGAGCGCGAAGGCGAGCAGAGCTACGCTTACGACTGCCAATCCGCGCGGCACATGGATTCGCTGCAATATTAGAACTACCGGTGCCAAGACAAAGCTGAGGAGAATTGCCAATGCGATCGGGACGAAGATTTCGCGCCCGAAATAGAGCATCGCAACGATGATGACAGCCAGGATCGCAGCGGCCACCGTGCCGAGCAGGGACACAAGCTCTTCAGTCGTACGTGCTTTGAACGGCTGCCTGATCACAGGCATCATTTGCTGGCCCAGCTTCGGTTGTCACGAAATAGTTTAACGAATGGGCGTTCAAGCGCGGCATTCGCATGGCCTAGGTACATGAGCAGTGTGCCGGCGGCCCGCATTTGTCGATCAACGAAAAAGGCCGTCTCGAAAGACGGCCTTTGGTTGTTATTCGACAATCTCGACGATCCGGCGTGTTCGCGGTTCGACCAACACGGTGCGACCATTCACCACCGTATAGCGATACTCACGGGCGCCATACTCGGCCGGTACATCATAGTAGCTAACGCCCTCTTCTGGAAGAACCGCCCCAACTCTTACATCTTCGCGATACTGGTACGAGGGACGTCTCTGTTCGATAACGTAAGAATGAAAGCGGGGACGCTGATCAACACCAAGAACTCCCGCTACGCCGCCAACGACGCCGCCGACTACGCCTCCGACGACTGCACCGACCGGGCCCGCCGCTCGCTCACCATCCCGCGCGCCCCGCTCGGCGCCTCCAGGGACACCCTGCGCCTGGGTCGCAATGGGAAATAGGACCGCAACAGCAACAGCGGCGGCAGCAAAACGGCAAATCATGACAGCTCCTAAGGTGAGGGTTCGTGAGTAATGAGTAATTAAATACCGAGACGTCGTTAGGTTCCTGAACGTTGCGACGTGGCGCTCAGGTGCGCGCATTAGAGTCTATTACGGCGGGCGAACACGAGCCTGATGTTCTCAATGAACAATCAGCCAGCGTCGTTCACGTCGATTGCTACTAAGTCGCCTCTGACTTCCGGCCTACCCTCGTCCCTGGACAAATCGCTGCACTGCGCCAACTGACGCGCGGGCCCAGAAGAGGAAATGACAATATTCACGGGAGCGCCGCGACCGAGCTAATTGGCACATCCAACGAGTAGACGAATCCACTCGGTTCATAGGCGAGTTGCACCTGGCCGTTCAATTGTTGGCCGAGAGATCCCATCATTCTCGTGCCGAAGCTTCGTCGGGCTGGAGGCTCGACCGTCGGACCGTCTCTTTCTGTCCAAACAAGGCGGATTCTCTGCTTCAGCTCGTCGATCGTCCATACGATTTCCACGCGGCCTGTGGGGCCGGACAGAGCTCCAAATTTGGTAGTGTTGGTGCACAACTCGTTAAACGTCATCGCAAGTGCGATGACTGCTACGGAGGTAATCCTGATATCCGGTCCGTTGAAATGGAAGCGTCGGTCTCCATGACTATCATAAGGCTCTGTCGCACTGCTTAGCGTGTGAGTAAGGCTCGCATTTGCCCAACTGACCTGCATCAGTAGGTCGTGAGCCCGCCCCAATGCGATCAACCTGCCTTCCATTGCCTTCTGTCCGTGCTCGATACTGGGCGCTCCACGGAAGCTCTGGGACGCGATCGCGCTGACCATGGCGAGAGTATTCTTCACGCGATGATGAAGTTCCCCGAGGATCAGCTTTTGCAATTTGTCAGCGGCGTCGCGCTGCTCGGCTTCGATCCCAGCCTGAATCAGCAGGGCCTGCGCATCTATTTCGGCTTGTTCGAGCAGGATGCGAAGGCTGTCGTTCTCCGCCGAGAGGACGGTCTCCTGCGCGGATCGGAACGAGGGATTAACCGTTTCCATGGCGTGTCGCGCCTGATCCGCCGGCAAATCGGTTGCGTTCGGAACGATCCTTAGCGCACCCGCGCCCACCATCGCCTGCAACTCGGTAATCATTTGCTCGACGCTAAGCGGTTTGCCGAAGAAGCGGCTGTTCTCTGGCCTTTCCGTGTCAGATGGCTTCATTTGACCAGAAACCAGTATGATCTTGATCGAGGGCCAGCGTTCGTGCACGGCGTGGGCGAGTCTCAGGCCGTCAATGCTGCCGGGCATCTGGATGTCGGTGAATAGCAGCGAGATGTCCGATCGGGACTCAAGAATCGATATTGCCTCATCGGCGTTGACGGCCTCAATGGGACAAAACCCGGCATCCTCCACGATGTCGACTGCGCGCATGCGCAGGATCATCTCATCTTCCACGACGAGTACATTTGGCACCGGAGTCAGATCTGTCGACATTTATAGCGTCACTCTCTTACAGGGAGCCAAAAGAGTTGCTCGAACTTGTCTGCGAACACCGAATGGCACTTGCTTAGCGGCTTCCGAGCGGCACCGCATCAGCCATTGCTTCGCCTTTCGAGCAAGGATAGCGAGCTAAAATTCACAGCGCCCGACAGCGGGTCACATCGATACCCTGACGGACGCCATGGCTCGACCGAATTAGGCGGGGCACGGGTGAGAGAGGCTCATCGCGCAATCGTCTCATGAGCATCATCAAATGCGGCGGCATCCCAGCGAGCGTCGGTTTCATACTGATGGCAAGCCGTTCACTGATTTCCTTGCAGATCGCCTCGTTGTGGAACCGACTGATCTCGACGTCGCCCTGTCGTGCGCAATAAGTCATGAAGTAATCCAATACGTCAGTGAAGGAAACGGATGAGACGGGACCGGCACTATCGGCGGGCGGTCACAAGACGGGCTTCCAAAATTTTCCCTCCAGAGCCCGCGTTTCGCAAACAGGATGCGGCGAAATCCGGCCAGACCTGTGTAGAGCAATTCGAGGCAGCAACTCGCACGTCAAGCCGGTCGCCCTTGGCCAGCGCCACGACCTCATTCGTTTGCACTTTGGGGGCAAAACCTGGCAAAGCTATCACCGACGCTCCGAGGAGCGAGACTACGGCAAGGGCTGACAGTAATTTGACCATTTTGGGCTGCTGACTGTTTCATCTTCGATGCCCCCGCTTCTGGGGACCGACAACACAACAACTAGAACAAGTATAAGTTCCGGGATGACAACCTATTCTTGTCTAGTCCTATTTTGGCCTCTCTTGTTGACGACTTCCGCCGCATCCTATGCAGGCTACAAGTCGGGGCTGAGTTAGCGAGCCGGGGGGCCGAGGGCCTGTCGTTCACCAAGCGTCTTACCCGGGGCGGCCCTCGACCGTCCCCTGGCCGAAGGCTTGGCCGACGAGCGCAGGAGTTTTGCCGCCGTGATGAGGACAGCGTTGGCCCGCGAGGGCTTGCAGGCGGGCTGTCCCCCGGCTGGCCGGCTGTCGTGACGCGGTCGTAGACAGGCGCGACGCAACATCCCACGATCGGACGACAAAGAGAGACCGCACGCATATCAAATGCGGCCTCTCCCATTGATTCAGGACGTCACCACCAATGGCGGTGATGATGCCGCCAACCGTAGTGATGGCCCCGGTGCCAGCCATAGTGATGACCGCGGCCCCAACCGTAGTGATGGCCGCGCCCACCGTGATGGCCCCACCCGTGTCCATGTCCATGCCCGTGGCCGCCTCTGACCTGGATAACTCCATCGTCCGTGCTACCCAGGGTATGTGGCGTTGCCATCGGCATGGCCGATACCGACAAAATTGGCGTGAGCGAAAAAGCACAGCCAATAAACGCGATTGCGAGAAGCCGTTTCATCTTGTGAGTCTCCACCCTTTTTGACTAGTAACCTAACAGATTATCAGTTGCGTGTTGGAATGCCCGCTGAACGATGCGTTCACCTCCGGTTCACGACCGCTGCGTCCGGAGCCATGCAGAACTCGCGCACTCTTGCGACGGCATCGACCAAGAGCCTGATTAGCAACATTCATGGAACGTCGTTCGGATCGGGTGGTTGGTTGGCGGGGCTCACTCTGGAGGACAAAATGAAGCGCACAATCATCGCACTTTCTGCGGCATGCCTGATGGCTTCGAGCACCGCCGTCTTCGCACAAGGCGTCTCGAGCAAATCTCCTGGCCATGAGATGCAAGACAGGGGCTCCAAGAAGGGAAGCCCCGGCGCCTCGGGCTATGCGCCTGGACAGGAAATGCAGGCAAGAGGCTCGAAGGCTGGCAGCCCCGGCGCCTCGGGATACGCTCCTGGTCAGACGACAGGGGCCAACACGGGCGTGAAGTCGGGCGGCTCGACCAGGTCCAAGTAGCCGCCTTGCGGGTCTTCCCAGCATTCGGCTGGGACGACCCGCGTTATCTCGGCCTTGGGCCGCGCGGCGCGGTGGCAAAGTTTAGACCTAGAACCTTGGCTCTGAGCCGTACCGCTGATTCGCTGCGCCTCATCTCGACGGCGATCTCGACAGCGTAGCGGCCTTCCGTGATGAGTTTATGCAGAAGGTCGTCTTCAGCGGGATCCCAGGGGCGGTTCTTTGGCATCGTGATGCAAATCAGTCTGTAAAGCCAATTCGTACTGGCGAGCCTTTTCCAGCAGCGCGTCTCTGACAGGACCGGGCGGCAGAAGCGCGGCTTGCCTTCGCGCCTCCCGTGCACATTCAGCGCTGATTTCTTGTTCTCTCGTCACGATTCGCCTCCAGCTCCTTGCGGACGGCCGCGGCAGAATTCCCGACTTTATCGACGACCTTACGAAGCTCTTCCTTCGAGACTCCCAGCGCATGAGCCCAGCACTTCATTTGATTAGGCGCGTGCAGATAGATTTTTGAGCGCTCGAATTGATCTCTCTTCGTAAGGCTGTTCATTCTCAAACAACTGCGACTCGGGCGCTACGTTCCTAAGTAGGAACTAGCGGCATGATTCGTGTGTTCATCTGATCAGGAGGTGCCCCATGGCAAAAGCAGCATGGAAGCGACCGGGCTCACCCATCGGCAAGAAGGGCCCACGCAAAGCCAACCCAAGTACAAGCGCCGTTCGCGCCAGCCCTGGACGGATAAAGAAGTCAGACAGCTTCGGTCGCTGGCGAGAGCGAACACCCCAACAGGCGTCATTAGCTTAAAGATGCAGAGGCCGAAGGGCTCGATCGCGAGCAAAGCGCATCGGGAGGACATTTCGCTGCGGCCGATAAATCGCTCACCGTACAACCGCCGCAAGAAGGTCACGCGGCCTTAATTCTTGGTGGGCGGGTTCTCCTCGAGGACCCCGCTCACATCGGGCCTCTCAACGCCTACATCAATGTCGTCGGAGCTGTTGCACGCGCACCTCATCCCTGCGCCACACTGGCAACCACGCGGAGCCTTCGTCCACGGCAAATGCGGATGGTTTTCGCAGACCCAGCCCAAACCGCCGCAGATCGGACAATTGGGATTGATCATGCCGCGAGCAGGCGCTTGTAGCGCCGATATGCGTCGATGGCATGGTTCGCGAGCATCAGTGGCCGATGCTCACCAGCCCGCGCCATGTCGTCGATGTTTCGAAGAAGGAAGCGGCTCGCGTCGTCAGGATCTGTGATTTCGCCGGAGCGCTCAAGGAAGTCCCAGGCGATCTGAATCGACTTTTCCACGAGGATTGGCAACAGCTCACTCATAGGAGTCAAGAACAGACGTCGATCTCGATGGTTCCTGTTGCAAATTTCGCCGGCTCGCGGACGCATTGCCCCTGCCGGAATAACTTAGTGTTCCATCGGGCAACGCCGCGAATGGCCGCCGGGGTAATTGACCCGCCGATGCCTGTATTGTCCTATTCCTGACCGTTGCTGAACGGGCAATATCGGATCATGAAAGCACGAAATCGAAGTCTGCTCATCTTTCTTGTAGCCGTTGTGGGTGTTGGTTGGCTGATCGGCGCAACCAACTTGCCGGGCGCATGGTACGCTGGGCTGCAGAAGCCGTCATTCAATCCTCCAAACTGGGTGTTCGCGCCAACCTGGTCCATTCTGTATGTCATGATCGCAATCGCCGGATGGCGTACCTACCTACAGGAGATTAATGGCCTCGCCTTGCAAGTTTGGCTCGGACAGATGGTGCTTAATTTTCTTTGGTCTCCCATCGTCTTCCGATTGCACAACCTGGCTATGGGACTTTCGGTCATCGTTCTGCTGCTGGGCTTGATACTGTTTTTTATAGTCCTGCAATGGCAGGCCAATCGACTCGCTGCGCTTCTATTTATCCCCTACGCGGCCTGGGTGGCGTTTGCGGCGCTCTTAAACTTCTCTCTGTACCGCCTAAACTGATCCCGGCAAGTTCATCGCACGCGAGCGTGAACGAGCCGGCACCTGACACCGGCGCTCGCCTCGACCGTGCATCGGACGGGTGGGGATCTTCGTAAACAGTGCACGATTGCATCGCACAATGAGGTTCGGGGTTTCGAAAGGAGCCGACGGATGTAAGTTACAGCGTGCTCACACGCCCGGGACCGGCGGCATGCGGCGGACACCACTGATCAACCCCTTTAATCAGGTTGACCAAAAGTACTCGATCGGAGTCACGTGATCAATGTTTCCATTCCAAGTGATTTGTAGGACGATTAATGAAGAACGCAACACTGTTTGTTATCGGTTTGCTAGCGGCACAAGACAGCGCGAGATGTCAGACCTCGCTTTCTCCTCCCCTTTCGATTGCGCCGCCGCCGTCGAATGAGCGAACGACATCTACGGCCGCAACCAACAGCGTCTGGCCGCCGACGGCGACCGCTAAGAGTTCGGTGTCCCGAGCCGCTAAAGATTATCCGCCACGCTCTGCTGCCCCACGATCTTCAACTGTCGAGCACACGCCGTTAAAGCCCGACAGCGTTTCGCAGGTACAAGTGATCGACAGGTCGCCGCCGTCGGCTAGACCTGTTCCCGATTACGATGGTTTTAGCGTCGGCATCGACGACGACACGTCAAGCCGGGCGACGCGACCCGTCAGGTCGCACCGGGCAAAGCATCCCGCGCTCGATCAAGAATCAGAGCCTGTCTCTGTGCACCAATCGGTCGATCCCGGCGACGATGACAAGCTAAAAGCCAAACTTACGATTTGCCGCGGCTGCAAGTAAAGGCGTCACTCAGGGCGGACGTCTAGATTGGCCCTTCATTTTCTAGAAGTCTTGCAGAGCAAGAGTTGTTGTCCGTAGCAGATTTCTTAAGCTGCCGCCCGGCGTCGCTCTTTTGACCCAAATGAGCTTCGTTGATTCCTCGATAGGGAACAAGTTGCCAAGAAACCACAGCCATCGAAGGGAATGTCAGTTGACCGTATTTCTCGTGGCGACGCTCGTGCTCGAGGCCTATTGGTGAGGGACTGCAATCAATGATTTTAGTCCAGCATTTTCGTTCTGACGTGCTGATCACAGCGGGAAATGGCAACGGAGCCAATTCCTCGAGCCGCGGGGCAAATCGCGAGATGAATTTTAGCAGTCAATCGCAGTGCAATCGTTCGAATTCTGCGCATTCCATACCAGTGGCCCCCGTCGATCAAACGAGTGGGAACCGTTGCATCGAAGCGCGCTTTGGATTCAAGGCAACTGATCTGATCGTGTACCCGGCTCACGGCGTCGGCCAGATTGTCGCGATCGAGGAACAGGCGGTGGCAGGAGCTCAGCTTGAGTTCTTTGTCGTTTATTTCGCGAAGAGCAAAATGACGCTACGAGTTCCTATAAGAAAAGCGGCAAGCGCCGGAATGCGTGAGCTTTCCGATCCGGCTGCCATCCAGCACGCGCGAAGTATCCTCAGTCAAGCGCCTCGCAGAGCGCGAGGTAATTGGTCCCGGCTTGCTCAGGAATATGAGAGCAAGATCAAGTCGGGAGATATTCTCGCCATCGCAGAAGCGATGCGCGATCTCTATCGGCCGGAGTTCAATTCTAGCCAAAGCTACAGCGAACGACAGCTTTATGCGTCTGCACTCGAGCGCCTGTCGGGAGAGATTGCCGTTGTCGACGGCGTCACCGAAGCCACGGCGGTCAGAGAGCTTGAAAGTCTGATGACTGAGGCAAGGCGAAGCGCCTAGAGCAGTCTGTGGAAATCGGGACGCCTCTGGCGAATCGCGCGGATATTCCCAATTCGGACGCCGCACTACCAGAGAGCAGAGCATCGCGGTTGGGCTAGCGGGCCGCCGATAGCCAAAGTTGTTAAATTGCGCGTTGACCCCCGGCGGATCGTCAGGGATTCTCGAGGCGACAACCGAGAGCCATTGATCCACGACAAACTAAATCTAAACCGCGGGCAGCGAAGATCGCGTGCCCGCGACGTCGTTGTCGGGCGTAAACGTAACCACGAGAGTACTGATGATCACCACCGTCGCTGCATTGCCTATGATCACCACTGCCCCGACTACCGCACCGGCGTTGAACAACGCCCTAGATATGGGCCATTCAACCGCATTCGCGCGAGCTGAAGATGCCATAAACCTGCTACGCACGCGCTATATCTGTGAGGGCTGGAAGCTCGATGAGCCGGCGGCCGAGCAGGCGCTTGCATACTGTCAGAAATTCGCTGAGGACGGCTCGGCGCCTGACGAAGAGCAGGATGCAGCTGCAATCGATTTCTTTAATCGCCATGGCGTCTCTCTCGACTGGATATTCCGAGGCGACGTGAACTCCATGATATGCGAATTGGCGAGCTATTCAGACCGAGCAAAGTTGTTTGCCTAAGGCATCGGCTCCCAAAATCCAAAAATCGAGCTCAATCGAGCGCTTGCTCGCGCCGATGCCTGCTCATGTCAGGTTGCATACGGTTTCCCGACGGAGGTAGAGCGCTTCGACTGGCTGATGGGGTAGGGGTGGTAGTTTCCTCAGGGGAGGGCTGCTCGCGGACCGGCCCCACTCTCATTCAGGTTTTTTTTCCGGTCTGGCGAGAGTTTCGGTCCGATTTACCAAAGTGTGCCACAGTGGTTTTGGAAACAAGGTAGATATTTCAAGCGCTTGGTGGAAGGCCGGACATCGACAAGCAGGGCTCCTCTGGCAAGAGCGAGCAATTATTTTCGGGAGTGCCGATGCAAGAGCTACGCGCGCGAAGCGATTGCAAGCAATAGTCGCGAAATTAGGAGGGCGAGGGGATGCCGAAGAGAACGAATGAAGCCAGGTGATCGGGTATCCCAATCACAATCAACGTGCATTGATAATCATTCCAAAAGCTTCGCGACTTACTGAATCAAAAGAGTGGCACAAGGAGCAAGTTATATCCGGCAATCCTACAGCTGGTCGGATCTCAAGCGGCGCTGCTCCGCGAAGGGTGTCCGGCACTTTTGAGGGTGAGCGAGTTTGACCGAGATCGGTCTTTTCGAAATGCGTCGATTGGAGGCGTTGAGCAACACCATTTTCGGTGTCGCGATGACGCTGCTCGCCTACGATCTGCCGAAGGCCAGCAGGTTCGCGAAGGCGCCGGCCTGGATAGACCTTGTCAGCGCCTACGCACAACCTGTCATCGCGCTGATCATCAGTTTTATCGTGGCAGGCGTGTTTTGGCTCAGCCATCATCGGCGCCTCACCTTCGCGCCGGAAGGCAGCCGCGGCGAAGTCTTCCTCAATCTGATATTCCTGCTATCGATTGTCATGCTTCCCGTGACAAATGGACTTTACGGCGCGTATCGCCTCGATAGCATCGTCGCAGTAAGCTACGGCTTCCATCTAACTGTCATTGCCTGCTTGAATGCGCTGCTATGGGTTCTGGCGCTGCGAGGTCGCCGCAATCCCGAGTTGCTGGCAACCGCGATCTTTCCGATCTTCGCACTTCTGTTCGGAACGGTGATGGCCGTCGTCGCGCCGTTCGTTGCGCAATTCACATGGTGCCTGGCATTTGGCGCGCCTCTGGCGGGGTGGTTGGCGGCCCGGCGTTGTCCGCCGAGAACGAATTAGCGAGCTCGATCTCTGCCAAAGCGACCTCGTATGCAATCAATGCCTAACGGCCTTGCGATAGGTCTTCGCAAGAGGGCGCACCGTTCGTCTCGATATCGACTATGAACCGCGCTTCCCCCTCTTGGCCGATGGCGTCAGTTAACGCAGTGCAGCGGCATGTCCGAAGCTAAGGGTAAGACCGAAAGTAGCTAACCGACTGCAAAGACGACGAGATTGACCCGAAGGGCACATACGCTTCAGCCTTGCCGTGGTCACTGATTGCAGGCAGACTAGTACCGGCATGAGAGGACAAAGGCCATGCAGCGTCGGCTCGCAGCCATTTTAGCGGCGGATGTGGTCGGCTATAGTCGGCTGATGGGCACCGATGAGATCGGGACTCTCAATTCTCTCAAATCGCATCGCCGCGAACTGGTCGACTGCTGCATTTCCGAGCATCATGGTCGCATCGTCAAAACTACTGGCGATGGGATGCTAGTGGAATTTGCCAGCGTCGTGGATGGGGTCGCTTGCGCGGTCAAGATCCAGCGCAGCATGGTCGGGCGCAACACAGGCATCGCTGCGGAGCGGCAGATCGTGTTCCGGATCGGAATCAACGTCGGCGACATCATTATCGATGGCGACGATATCTTCGGTGACGGCGTCAATATCGCAGCCCGGCTGGAGGCGCTCTGCGAGCCCGGTGGGATATGCATATCGCGGGCGGCGAACGATCAGATCCGGGACAAGCTGTCGATGGCATTCGCCGATCTGGGCGAGCAGGCCGTGAAGAACATCTCGCGAGCGGTCGGCGTATTCGGGCTCACAGCCAAGGACATCGAGGCAATTCCGGACGCCGCGATTCCGTCGTCTGCGGAAGACACTGTGGCGGCGTCGACGGTCCGGCGCCAACAGGAGATCCACTTCTGCAAGACCGGCGACGGCGTGCAGCTGGCTTATGCCCGGATGGGCCAAGGGCATCCGCTGGTCAAGACCGGACATTGGATGACCCACATCGAATTCGACTTTGAAAGTCCGATCTGGCGGCACCTCTACCAGGAACTGTCCAACGAGCACGTTTTCATCCGATACGACGCCAGGGGAAATGGGCTTTCAGATCGTGATGTCCCGGACGTGACATTTGAGCGGTTCGTAGACGACTTGGAGGCGGTAGTCGACGCCGCGGGCATCGAGCGGTTTGCGCTGCTCGGCATATCGCAGGGTTGCGCGGTCTCGATCGCCTATGCGGTCCGGCATCCGGAACGGGTGTCGCACCTGGTTCTCTACGGAGGGTACGTCGTTGGGTGGAAGAAGCGCGCCAAGACCGAGGCGGAGAAGGCGGCCGGAGAAGCAATGCTGACGCTGATGCGGCTGGGATGGGGGCAAGAAAATCCGGCCTTCAGGCAGATGTTCACGACCCAGTTCATTCCGGATGCCAACAAGGAGCAGGCGGACTGGTTCAACGAGCTTCAGCGGATCTCGAGTTCGGCCGAGGACGCCGCGCGCAATCTTTTGGCAAATGGCGAAGTGGAAATCAGCGCTCTGCTGCCCCAGGTCAAGGTACCAACCCTCGTCATGCATTGTCGCAATGACGCCAGAGTGCCGTTCGAGTCGGGACGCCGGCTGGCGGCGGGAATTCCCGGCTCCCGCTTCGTCCCCCTTGAGGGTCGGAACCACATCATGCTGGAAGGTGAGCCAGCTTTGGCACGTTTTCTTGATGAGGTGCGGTCATTTGTTGCCTCCGATATCAAGCGCTAATTGAATTTGGGCTGGGTATGGCAGGCCCGGTTTTTGCCCGCAGAAATGGCCCGCGTTTTCTCTTCCTGTCTGCTCTTTGCCTTCACGACATGTTGGGCGTCGTGGCATTTCGGTCATGAACCGAGCGCCGCGGAAAGCCGATGGGCGGTCGTATGTGCAGAGGGCGACGCTACGGCAACCTTGCAAGGCCCAAGCTGACAAGGTTTGGTGGTGTTGCGCCGAGGTCCGCATCGGGCCGAAGCCGCCGACAATGGATGGGCAGAGCATGTCCGCTCTGCCCAGGTGAGTCAGACATCCACTTGTTTCGGCAATAGCGAGGGCGTCATCAGCCTCGATGCCAAGATAGCGGAACGGCCGAGCAAGAGCTGCACCGCCCGTAGGTTCCTGTGCGTCCGTAGATTAGAGTTGCCTTAGTGCGGCGTAGTGGGTGTGTGCCGAACATCTTTGGATCGAACCCAATGCTTGCCACCCAACCGGAGAAGGCGAGCATATTGAGCTTTGCAAAGCCGTATCACTCGCTCATACTTGGGTTGTTGGAGCACGGTTGTACTTTTGGCTTCCCGTGCTCCGTTCTTTGACTGCGCGGCCATTGTCGATTTCTGAATTTTTCCACCAAGCCTATTGCGATTTCGTTGCCGCCCTTAGTGTCGCGCGATCGGAGCTGTGCAGCAATTTCATAGCGGAGGCTTCCATGAAACGTCGCGAATTTCTGGCGCGATCCGCAGCGGCCGCATACGCAAGTTTCCTTCTGGGAAATGGCTCCAACGGTTCTCGCTTCGTTGGATCAGCGGTTGCCGCTGAGGACGGGGATCGGCAGAAAGTGACGCTTGAGCAGAAATTTGCCGAATTCGCACTTTCAGTTAAGTATGAAGCTCTGCCCGCCGACATTATCACGTCGGCCAAGCGCGTCCTTCTCGACACCCTCGGATGCGCATTCGGATCCGTGGGATCCGAGCCTTCCAATATTGCTGAAGCTACAATTCGCAACACTTTCGGAGACGGCGATACAGCCACAGTGATCGGCTATCCGCGGTCTGCTACCGTAGAAGGCGCGATATTCGTCAATGGCGTGCTCGTTCGATCCCTCGATCTGAACGATACCTATATTGGCACCGAACCACTTCATCCGAGCGAGATACTGCCGACGGCGATTGCTCTGTGCGAGGAGAACGGACGATCTGGCCGCGATCTCATCGAAGCGATAGTCGTGGGCTATGAGGCCAGCATGCGCGTTAATGATGCCATTTCCTTCATTGAGCGCGGCTTCCATCCCCTTTGCGCGGCTTCCTACGGCATCCCTCTGATTGCGGGCAAGATCTGGGGGCTTTCTAGGGAGGCCATTGCCAACGCGGTTGGAATTGCCGGCGCCCGCGGCTTCACGAGCTTCGTCATCAACAGCGGCGCGATCAGCATGATGAAAGCCATGGGACTTGCCGCCACAGCCGCAGACGGCGTTTTCGCAACGCGTCTCGCTGCCGCAGGCTTCACCGGGCCTTCCGGCACGCTGGAATGGCTGGCATCGAAGATGAAGCCGGTCAAGGAGGGGTTTGCCGTCGACCTCGAGCTTGCGCGATACCGGCTGCCGCAGGTGGCCTTCAAACGCTTTCCCATTCAGATCGAGTTGCAGGCCGTAGCCGAGGCCGGCGCGTCGCTTTCCACGAAGGTCAGCGATCGCATACAAGATATCCGGGCGATCAATGTTGAGACCTATCCGGGTATCATCGAGCGCGTCGCCGACCCTGCGAAGTTCAAGCCGGAGACAAAGGGTACCGCCGATCACAGCCTTCCGGTCTGCCTTGCCATGGCGCTGCTGGACGGCGATGTGACGGTGACTCAATTCGAGAAGGGCCGCTGGCGGGGCCGGGACGTGGTCGCCCTGATGGAAAGGACCTCGGTGAAGCCCAGCGAAGCACTGATGGCCAAACTTCCTAAAGGACGCGGCACAAGCATCGAGATTGTATTCGCCGATGGCCCGAGCCTGCATGAGACCGTGGAAGTTCCTGAGGGCGACTCGAAACGCCCGCTCTCGCGAGAGTCGCTCGAACGCAAATTCCTGAACTTTGCGGTTCCTGTCGTTGGCAAGGCCGGCGCAGAGAGCGTCATGTCGCTCGTCGATGGACTCGACGAATTAAGGGATGTCCGAGAGTTGACCCGAGGTCTCAAAGGGGCCGGAAAACAAAATCCGGCGTGAGCCTGAACACCTTGTCCACGGGCAACGGAAAGCTGTTTCGTCTATCGGCCCAAAGCCGAAAGTCTACTGGTCCATCAGCACGTCAGCTTACTTGGGTAGAGCAGACGCCGCTCGGTTTGGCCGCCATAAGCGGCCTTTGGTCCTCATGCCGGACGGCCGTGACGAAGTCCGCTTCCGAATGAAGACCGGAAGTGCCGACCCGCCAGTGCGAGGTCTCAGTTTGATCCCGAGCCGGACGTGTCGTACACCGACATGGCGTACCACACTCGTTCGATTATTCGGGCATGCCAGCCCTACGTAGGGCATCTTCCCATCGCGCCAGCACCTCGGGCTGCCTGTGCGGCAGCCGGTACTTCACGTTCTGAATCCGAAAACTCGGGTCACTCGTACGCACCAGCTCCGTCGCCCTCTTGGCCGCGTCTAGGTTGCCGGCGAGCGCGTTCGACGCAGCCGCGACGAGCGATGCAATGAAGTTGTCCGATTGTTCGAGCATTGCTTTGTTGGCGAGGGACGCGGCCACTTCGAAGCGGCCGGCCGCAAAATGCGCCGCGGCGATTGCGGCCAGCATTCCTGGTCGTTGTGGATCCAGGGGACTGAGACGAACGGCCCGCTCGAGATGTGTGATGGCCAGGTCGGGATTGCCGGCAAAGCATCTGATCCAACCGCTGAGATGAAATGCCATGGCGAGGTTGGGGTTTAGTTCTTGAGCTCTGTCCAATAACGACATGGCGCGCTCGAAGTCGCCGAACATGTAGCCGATTGCGATACCGCTGCTTGCAAGTGCCACGGCATCTTTGCTACCGCATTCGATGGCGCGTTTGACGAGCCGCTCGGCATCCAAAGTTTCGGCTGACTGGTCGTCCGTCCAACCGTTGAGCTTGCGCCGGGCATAACACCAGGCGGCCATTCCGTAGGCGGACGAATAGCGCTCGTCAAACTCGGTGGCCTTATGAAACAGGCGAATGGCCTCCTTGATGTCCTCCCTGCTGGCCTTGTGAAAACCGGCCATTGCCCGTAGGTGGTAGTCGTACCCGTCGAGACTCTCGGTCGGCTTGCGCATCGACCTATCGATTTCGGCGTTCTCCAGTTTGGGGGCAATCGCGCCAACGACTTTCAGCGTGATGTCGTCCTGGAGATCAAAGATGTCTTCCATCGCCCCGTCGAAGCGGTCGGCCCAAAGATGCGCCCCGGTCGAAGCGTCGATCAACTGTCCCGTCACCCGGACGCGGCCGGGGATCTTGCGTACGCTTCCCTCGAGAACGTAACGGACGCCGAGTTCGCGTCCCACCCGCTTGATGTCAACCGCTTGCCCTTTATAGGCGAAGCTGGAATTGCGCGCGATGACGAACAGGCCGTGATAGCGCGACAGGGCTGTGATGATGTCTTCCACTATGCCATCGGCAAAGTAGTCCTGCTCCGGATCGCTGCTCATATTCTGGAACGGCAGCACAGCGATGGAGGGCTTGTCCGGAAGCGTAAGCGCTTGTGCCAGGGCCGGCCGCTCTGCCGAGAGGTACTCTGCCGACTTCGCATCCACGCTCAATCGCCAGGCTCGCATTGGCTCGGCGATATTCTTAAGGTTTTGCGGTCCCATGTCTTCGAATGGGCTGTCGAGCTTCCCGCGGATCTGGCGTTGCGCGTCATCGGAAATGCAGATGCCACCGGGTTGAGCGATCCCTTCCAGCCGCGCAGCGATGTTCACACCGTCGCCGAAGATGTCATTGTCGTCGACGATAATGTCGCCTACGTGAATGCCGATGCGAAACTCGATCCTGACGTGCTCGGGTACGTCGACGTTCTCGAGAGCGACCCCTCGCTGTACCTCCACCGCGCAGCGCGCAGCGTCAACGGCGCTGGCGAACTCGACCAACATGCCGTCGCCTGTCGTCTTGACAATTCGACCTCGATGAGCCGCGATCGTGGGATCCACCAGCCTCGTCCGGAAGGCTTTTAGCTGGGTGAGTGTCCCTTCCTCATCCCGCCCCATCAGAAGACTATAACCGGCAACATCGGCGGCCAGAACTGCAGCTAGTCTCCTTTCCATTCGTTCATCAGCCAAGGAAAACCCCACTAGCCTAACGAGTTCGAGACTACCGATACGTAAGGCAGTAGGTAAGGCTAGGAAGGTCCTCGAGGCAACAGCCAAATCGCCTCAAAGTGTGGCTTCATGCGCCGCTATTTTCGGTGATTCCGGCCGCTACGCCGCCACGGTGCATCGTCCAGTTGGTCGAAAACGTTTGCCAGCTGCAGTCCGACCATGATCTTATCGTCTGATCCTCTGAGCGGGTTGATCCTGAACTGGATCAGCCGCGGACCGCTCAACGGGACCGTGTGGCGTTTCGAAAGAGGATAAACAATGAAGCTCTCGATTTCACTGTCAGCCGTGGCTTTCGTTTGTTGCATGGTCGCGAGCATTGAACCCGCCAGTGCCGTGGTCTACTGCCAGTACATCAGCTATCCGGCTGGCTGTATCGTAAGGCCCGGCGTCAGACTGGTGGCTCGGCCCGTTGCTCGTGCGGTCACCCCTGGACGGCCCATGAATCGTAGTGGTCGGGTTAATCGGGTTGGCAGGCGCTGACAAACAGCTTCTATTGAACTGCAGGTCAGCATTACGGGCAATCAAGAAAAGTCCTGTGAGACAGATGCTGGCTTGGATTCCGCTCCATTTGGCGCAAGTCCAGGCCATGCGCCGGGTTCAGATCACTTCGGAAATATTAGCCGCGATTGCAGGGGCGCTCACGATGAGCCGTTTGTCACATTTCTCCTTGTCCGTGTGTGCCGGTATGTGTGCGGCGTGTGTATTTGTCGCTGCGGCTGGCGCCGAAGATCAAACGACTGACATCGGAACGCTCGACAAGGAGACCGCCGACAAGGCTTTTCCTGTCAAGCCACCTTATTCGCCATATGCAGGTCGCAATTTCCCGACGCGACCGTATTTCGGCGACACGCACACGCACACGTCTTACTCGATGGATGCTGGCGCGTTCGGTGCCCGGCTCGGCCCCAAGGACGCTTATCGCTTTGCCAAAGGCGAGGAAGTCATCTCGTCCAGCGGACAGCGCGCCAAACTTTCGCGACCGCTTGATTTCATGGTGGTTGCCGACCATTCGGACGGCATGGGCTTCTTCCCGCAACTGATCGGGGGCGACGCCGCCCTGCTGGCGACGCCTCAGGGTCGGAAGTGGTACGACGAGATCAATTCCGGAAAAGGGGCGCAGGCGGCCCTCGATATCATCACCAGCTTCGGCAGGGGGCAAATGCCCAAGGGCTTCCCCACGCCGGGCACGCCAGCATATCGCAGCGCGTGGCGCGAGACCATCAAGGCGGCGGAAGAAGCCAATGAGCCCGGCCGCTTCACAGCTTTCATCGGCTATGAGTGGACCTCGAACGCCGGGGGAAACAATCTCCATCGCAACATCATCTGGCGAGACAATGGAGCAAAGGCCAGCCTCGTCGAGCCCTACACCACGTTGCCGCCGCTCGGCAGCCCGAATCCTCGCGATCTCTGGAAGTGGATGGCGATGGTCGAGGAAAAAACCGGTGCGGAGATTCTTGCCCTCGCGCACAACGGCAATCTCAGCAACGGCCGGATGTTTCCGATCATCGAGTCATTCAACGGCAAACGGATCGACCGTGAATATGCGGAGAACCGCACGCGTTGGGAGCCGCTCTACGAAGCGACGCAAATGAAGGGCGACGGCGAGACCCATCCATTCCTTTCACCCAACGATGAGTTTGCAAACTACGAACGTTGGGACAAGGGCAACCTCGATCTGACGGAAGTGAAAAAGCCAGAGATGCTGGAATTTGAGTATGTCCGTTCTGCGCTCAAGAACGGCCTCAAAATGGAAGCCGAACTTGGCCTAAATCCCTACAAGTTTGGCCTGGTCGGTAGCACCGATACGCACACCGGGCTCGCCGCAGTTGAGGAGGACAATTTCTTCGGGAAGACATCTTCTTCCGAACCAAGCGCCGGTCGCGCGACGCATCCTTTCGTCAAGACCGACAGGGCCGTCATCATGGGCTGGGAGACGACGGCCGCCGGATATGCCGCGGTATGGGCAGCGGATAATACCCGCGAGGCAATCTTCGACGCCATGAAGCGGCGGGAGACCTATGCCACCACCGGTCCGAGGATGGTCGTCCGCTTCTTCGGCGGATGGGACTTCGAGGCGGCCGACGCCAACAACCGGATGCCGGCGCGGGTTGGCTACACCAAGGGCGTGCCAATGGGCGGAGACCTGACTAGCGCGCCAAACGGAAAATCGCCTTCGTTCCTTGTCGCCGCGTTGAAGGACCCTATCGGCGCAAATCTGGATCGCATCCAGGTCATCAAGGGTTGGCTCGGAAAAGACGGTCAGACGCAGGAACGGGTCTACGATGTGGCAGTGTCGGGCGGCCGCACGATCGACGCCGATGGTCGCAGTAAGGCGTCTGTCGGGAGCACCGTCGATGTCGCGAACGCGACCTGGACCAACACAATCGGGGCCGGCGAGATGATCACCGTCTGGAAAGATCCGGATTTTGATCCGGCGTTGCGCGCCTTTTACTATGTGCGCGTCATCGAAATTCCGACGCCGCGCTGGACCGCTTACGACGCGAAATATTTCGGCATCACCATGCCCCCTGAAGTCAGAATGACGACCACCGAACGGGCTTATACTTCGCCGATCTGGTATACGCCTTGATTGTCCGGCTGCTGCGGGAGCCCTTGCTCCAGTTTCTCGCGCTGGGTGCCGCGCTGTTCGCGATCTACGGGCTCGCCGGCAAGCGAGGAGTGGACGCGCCCGAGAAGATCGTCGTTTCCGCGTCGCAAGTCACCAACCTTGCCGACGCCTTTGTGCGAACCTGGCGGCGGCCCCCCAACCAAGAGGAACTGCGCGGCCTGATAGAAGATTACATCCGAGACGAGGTATTCTATCGCGAGGGCAGAGCTGCCGGCCTGGACCGCGACGACATCATCATCCGTCGCCGCGTACGGCAGAAGATGGAATTTCTCGCGAATGAGATGTCCGTCCCCGAACCCAGTGAGGCGGAGCTTGCGGCATATCTCGCCTCCAATCCGGAGCGGTTCAGAGCCGAAGATCAACTTACATTCCGTCAGCTGTTCCTCAGCGCCACGAGGCGCGCTGATACCATCGACAGCGACAACAAGCAGCTTGCGGGCGTTCTGGCGCGAGCTGACGGAACCGTAGATGCGACGGCACTCGGGGATGCATTCCTGCTCGGCGAAGAGTTTCGAGACGTGTCGCCGACCAAGCTAACGAGCATATTTGGGGAAAGCTTCGCCAAACAGCTATCCGTCATGGAAAAAGGCCGCTGGCAGGGACCGATTTCCTCTAGCTTCGGGCAGCATTTCGTCTTCATAAGCCAGCGGGCGCCAGGAGACTTGCCGCCGCTTGAGGCTGTTCGGCCCGCCGTCCTCCGCGAGTGGGAGAACGCGCGGCGTCTGGAGACCGAACAGAAGCTGTATGCCTCGCTTCGGAGCCGCTACGAAGTCGTGGTTGAACAGCCTAAGGCAAGGGCGGCAGAGGCCGCCAGCCGATGAACGGCTTCTGCCTGATCTTTGCGGCTTTGGCGGCGCTGCTGGCGCAACCCGCGCTCTCAGACGAGCTTCGGCCGGGCTATCTCGAGCTGCGCCAGACCGGCGCCGGCTGCTATCGTCTGCTGTTCAAGATCCCCGCCCGGGGGGACGACTTGCGGCTCGCGATCTACGTCAGACTGCCCGATGGCACTCAAGACACAAGCCTGCCACGCGTTTCGCTCAGCGACGGAGCCTATGTCGAGCGCCGTACCATTCGGCGGGATGGAGGACTGGCCGGACAGGCAGTATCGATTGAGGGCCTGTCGGCCACGTCAACGGATGTACTGGTTCGGATCGAAAGCCTTGAAGGTGCAATCCAGACCGAACGACTTTCTTCGACCAAGACATCGTTCGTGGTTCAAGCCGTGCCCGGTTCGGGAGAAGTGGCCGCGACGTATCTGCGGCTCGGCGTCGAACACATTCTGTTCGGCTTCGATCATCTGTTGTTCGTACTGGCGCTGGTGATCCTGGTTCGCGACTGGCGCCGCGTCGCCATCACCGTCACGGCTTTCACCATTGCGCACAGCATCACGCTTGTCGCGGCGACGCTGGGTTTCGTGCAGGTGCCGGGGCCCCCTGTAGAAGCGGCGATAGCTCTGAGCATCATGCTGGTCGCCGTCGAGATCCTGAACGCACGCCGTGGAAAGCCAAGTCTCTCGGCGCGTCTGCCATGGCTGGTGGCCTTCAGCTTTGGACTTTTACACGGTTTTGGCTTTGCCGGTGCCCTGGCAGAGGTGGGATTGCCTCACCATGCCATTCCCATTGCTCTGCTGTTCTTCAACCTCGGCGTCGAGATTGGACAGTTGGCATTCGTAGCTGCGGTCCTTCTGGCGGGCAATTTATTGCGCACCGCCATCGCGTTTCGTCTCAGACCTACCCTAGTTCAGCTGGCAGTCAATCGGCTCGACATCGTCGCGGCGTACGCGATAGGCGCGGTAGCTGCGTTTTGGCTAATCGAGAGGACATCTGCGTTCTTTGTGTGATACCCGCCAAAGCGTTGAATTAGTCGAGCCGGTGATGTCTTCTCATGATACACCAGCGCAATATTCCTCGCCATTTATTGATCGCCTGCTTGTGGCTCAGGGCTGGTCGCGCTCATGGTTCAACAAAGCCGGAGGGGCGGCGCTAGACTCGCTTCCAACGGTCAGGGCACTTTCCAAGGCTGCCGTTTGCCCGTCTGAGAGCCTCCGATTTCGGACGCTCTCGTAGCTATGCGCCGTGACCTCGGCCATTGGCGGGGTTATTCCATAACAACAGATACTCGAAATTCGGACGCTATCCGTTGAACGGCTATGTGGATATTGCCCTTTGGAAGAGGGAGCACGTGCTCTGGCGTCGGAGTTATGGATCAACATCAGAAGATCAGCACCGAGTCCACCGCGTGGTCGCGCGGTGGACTCGTCAGTCGCTCAAACACTCCGCAATATTGCTGCCGCAATATCTCGCGAGCGCGGCTCCTCTTCGCCGCCGATCGATTTTATCCCAAACGGTCTGCGCAACGCACCGGTTGATAGATCTGCTGGCTATTGGCAGCGCCACGGTCACGATCGCGGTAGTCGCATAGATCGTGAATCAACCGAGAGAAGTCGGAAGCGGAGTGCATCTCGTCATTAAAGACTTCAAGTGCTCGAAGCGTCCTGAACGCCCAGATCGTTCGATAAAGTCCGCTGCCTTTTCTCGCTTGATGCAGAAACAGCATACGTTCCGCGGTATGTAATGCCGTCTGGAGTCACGTCGTCGAGCTTGCTTTCGTTGGCAATCAGCCACTTTTTGAAATCAACGTGCTTGTTGAATGGAACGTCGTACCACCATTCAATCACAAGGGACCCAAGCAAAACGCTATCATTGAGAAGGTCATCAATCTCCTGCTGACCTTCGCCATGTTTGATCAAGTCGCAGAAAGGAAAGAACCCGCCCGATCGTACCTCTGGTTCGATTGACGTAACAGTCGGCGGAGTAACATCTGGTTCTTCCGGCCCCGTCTCGCCGACTGTTGCGCCATACCCTCCTTCGACCGACTACATCTCCGACGACCTCGGGCCCGCCAGGCTCACGCCTTGACTGCGACCGGAGCTCTATAGTTTTCCTGCTTTACAAGTAGCGCCCAGACGATCTTCGCCAACTTGTTGGCGAGCGCGACGGTTACCAGCGTGCGCGGTTTGCAAGCCGGCATCTGTTCGAGCCAAGACCCCTTTGGCGCACCGCATTTGCTTACCTGTTGCACGACGGCGCTGCTGCCGATGATGAGCAGGCGCCTGAGCGTGCGTTCGACCATTTTGGATGTCGCACCGAGCTTCTGCTTGCCGCCTGTCGATCGTTGAAGAGGGGTGAGACCCAGCCAAGCGGCAAAGTCGCGGCCCTTGGCAAAGGTCTCGGCCGGCGGTGCTAGAGCGGCGATCGCGGTGGCAGAGATCGGGCCGATGCCAGGAACGGTCATCAGCCTGCGCGATACTTCATCCTCGCGAGCACGTCGCGCGATCTCCTGGTCGAGATCCGCGATCTTGCCATTGAGACCGGCGAACAGGTCTAACATCAATCGGAACATGGCGTGGGCCGCTTCGGGAAGCGAGTTGGCCATCTCGTCTTCCTCGATAAGGTCGGCAAGCATCGCCACATGCGACGGGCCTTTGGGCGCGATCCAACCATATTCCGTGAGGTGTCCTCGAATCGCGTTGATGAGCTGGGTTCGTTGCCGCACTAACAGATCGCGGGTCCGAAACACCAGGCCCGCCGCCTGTTGCTGTTCGCTCTTCACGGCCACGAACCGCACGCTCGGCCGTTGCGCCGCTTCGCAGATCGCCTCGGCATCGATCGCGTCGTTCTTCTGCCGCTTCGCGAACGGTTTTACATAGGCGGGCGGGATCAGCCGCACTTCATGGCCAAGCTGGGTAAGCTGACGGGCCCAGTGGTGAGCTCCACCACATGCCTCCAGCGCTACGGTGCACCTCGGCTGGGCTGCGAAGAAATCCAGCAGTTTTCCTCGGCTGATTTTTTTGCTGAATACCGCGCCACCCCGCCCATCCGCGCCGTGCGCGTGAAAAACGTGCTTGGCGATATCCAGACCAATTGTGATAACCTCTGACACGGACGCCTCCCTTAAGTGGTGCTCAACACCTCCACTTTGGCACATCGATGCCTTCGGCGGGGCGTCCACCCCATCATAAAGGCCGCGTCCGCTTTGCCCTGAAAAGGCGACATAGAAGCAATCTGAATGCACGTCGGCGTTGGGCCCAGGAGGAGACATGGCCCTCGGTTAGCGGTCAGTCCGGAGTGTCACGGCTCGTTCCGGGGTGGCGTGCAAAATCTTTCCGCACCTCTCCGCCCTTCCTAATCTAGCAAGATCAAACTCGCGCCAAGTGCAACGCGGCCTCAACGCCGCCTTCCAGGATCTGCTCCGCCTGGACAGTGTCGGGGACGGCCCGCGCGAACTGGAGGGTGCCCACCATGAGGCCGAAGATGGCGGTCGCGCGGCGGCAGCTCGCTGCAGAATCGGCATTCGGAAGTACTGCGGCCAGAGACAAAACGTAGCTTCGCAGCGCTTTCTCGTAGTCCTGCCGAGTGGACAGGGGCTGGCGGGCGATTTCCGGGAGCAATGCCGCCGAAGGGCACCCTTCCGCGGGGTCTTCGAGGTGAGCGCGGTTGAGATATCTCCGGATCGCCCCCTCGAGGGCCAGGCCCCTCCGTTGATCCTCATCGAGGCGATGTTGTTGGTCGCTGAGCGCGCTCGCCAGCGCCTCGCGAACGAGCGCGTCTTTGGACTCGAAGTGCGGAGAGAATGCGCCTTTGGTCAGGCCAGCCTCGCCCATGATCCCGGCGATCCCAGCGGCGGAGATGCCGTCTCGGCGCATGCACTTCGACGCCACATCGATGATGTGCCGTCGCGTCGCTGCCTTATGACCTTTCTCGAAACGCATCTTCTTTCCACTCCACCAATATCCCGCAGCCGTTAGGCTGCAGCTGCTTCCAACAGGGCTTGGAGGTCGCGATCAAGCTGCTGGGCTACTGCATCGACATTATCGCTGCCAAACTGACCGAAAACGGATGCTGGTCGATCATATTCAAACGCGACACCGCTATCGTCATCCTCGCGCAATAGGACGCGAATCTCCGCATACAGCCCCGCCGACAGTTGATGGCGGGTCATCTTGGATGCGGTGAGCGGATTTCCGATATCAAACTGGATGGATCGGCGCGTCAGCCCAGCAATAGCTAGGAGTGCCCCATGGTCGCGCTGATCGAAAATAGTGAGCTGCGGACCGGCCTCCAACTCTCGCAGTGCACGCGTGCCTTCACCGTATCGCAAGAGAGTGGAGATCCCGTCATCAATGTGGGGTGCCAAGGTCGCGAGCTTGGCTCGAACGTCCTCGAAAGGCTTTGTTGAGCGGATGGTAACGTGCTCGACCGGAATGACACGCGTTGAGTGCAGTGCATTGGCCATCTGTTGATCCTCTAATTGGTTGTTTGCAGGTGACCCCTTCTCCACGCGAAGCGGCCACGACGCTAGATCGCACTCGACTTGGCGCCCAAGATGCCTTCGATGCCGCGGGCAAGGTTTAGAAGCCTCCGGTCGCTCCCTAAGGGGGCATCCAGCTCGAGCCCAATCGGCAGCCCCGCGCGAGACAAGCCAACAGGAAGGCTGATACCGGGCAGCCCCACGCTGCTTGCCGACACGGTGTGGTTCGCCAAAGCGAGGTAGCTGACTTCTTGCCCCGCGATATGGACGGTAGCCTGCTCTTCAATCAAAGGCGCCGTGCAGGGCGTGGTCGGTTGCAGAATGACCAGCGCCCCATGAGAGACGAACGCCGTGTTGAGCCGGCGCTGGATTTCCGGCCGGCTCACGTCGAGCGCCGCCTGATAGGCCTCTGCCGACGTGGCACCTGCACCACCCGGCAGTACGATGTGCCCCCACGCCTGCCGAAGTTGGGGCTTAAGGCCCTCATAAATGGCCTCGAACGTCGTCGGAATGTCATGGAGGCGAAGAAATTCCGAAATTGCGCCCATCGTCTCATGAGCGAAGATGCCCCATGTGGCGGTTTGGATGAGGGCGTTGAAATCGTCACCAAGGTCGACCTCAACAACCTCGGCGCCAGCGTCTCGTAGCTGCCGAACCGCGTCGCGGAACCGGATCTCGACCTCCGAGTCCACCAGATCGAGGAACTGTCGGGGCGCGAAGGCAAGTCGAACTCCCCTCAGATCGTTGCCGTCGTTGGAGAACTCGGCCGTTTGTTCACCCGTCACGACCTGATCCAGCAAAATGCAGTCCTCAACGCTTCGGGCGAATACGCCCGTCGTGTCGAGCGTATGGGAGATCGGCGCAACGCCGTAGCGCGGCCAACGCCCGGTGGTTGGCTTGAAGCCCACGACGCCACAGAACGATGCGGGTACCCGGATGGACCCAACGGTGTCACCGCCCAAGGACGCGGGAACGAGCCCAGCGGCCACGGATGCGGCGGAGCCGCTCGAGGAGCCGCCCGACACGCGATCTCGTGCGTGCGGATTCTTCACCTGGCCGTAACGTGCGTTGTGACCGGTCAAGCCGTACGACATCTCGACGAGGTTGTTCTTGCCGAAGACCAAAGCGCCCGCACCCTTAATGGCCCGGACAGCGTCGGCATCTTCGCGTGGCACGAAATGAGCGAGCCCTTCGACGCCCAGGCTGGTAGGTAGCCCTTTCGTCAAATAGCTGTCCTTCACCCCGAGCGGCACGCCAAGGAGCGGGGCGGCCGATCCGGCCGCACGCGCCTTGTCCGCGTCCCTCGCGGCCGCCAGCACCGCGGCCTCGTCGATGGTGATGAAGGCGTTCAGCTCGGCAAGTGCTCGGGCGCGCTGTAAAAGCGCCGCGGTGTAGGCCTCCGAGGTGATGTCGCCGTTGCGAACCGCTGCTGCAGCGGTTGCGAGCCCAAGCGAGTCGACATCTGTGGTTTGCGATGCGATGTGGCGTGAAGTGGCGGTCGTGTCATGCATGCGATCCTCGCAAAGAGCTGTTTGGCGGCATCCCGCTGCCGCCGAACAGCGGCTCAGCCCAATTCCATTACGATCATAATATGACATTACGATCGTACTTCAATGGTAATCCATGCTGTGTTGCCGGACACATATTCGTGAGGCGCCGATGACACCGTTGATCGAGCATTAGCAATCAACCGTTCGACGAATGACCATCAGTGACACAGGGCCTGAACACACCCTTTATTCACGCTTCCAACCCGCGGCGCGCGTGCTGGCCTGCGTCATACCGAAGCAGGGGGCGGCGTTCGTCAGGCCGAGTAGATGGCTTCTGCATTGGGTCAATCTGGTCAGTTTGCCCCTAAGTCGGTGACTTCCGGTTTGCCCTCGACTCCCGACATTGTCGCTGCCGTGCGCCAACCGACGCGATGGGCCAACAAGGACTTCCGGGCATGCTTAGGGTTGTTTGATTTTGCATTGTCAACTACTGCGCCAGGTGCGAAAATTCTCAGGACCAATTGATCTGCGAGCACGATGCTCGCTTGAGCACAAACTGGAAGGACTGCCGAAAATGCTTACTAAGCGCGAGCTTCTTCGTTCGGCCGCCTTGGCTGCCATCACTGCGTCGACGGCGAAGTCTGTCCCCACCTACGCGCAGACCGGCGCCGACCGCCCAGGTTTCTTCAAGGCAAAAGACATTGCCGAGGAAGGGTTCATCTATGGTCTGCCTATCGTGATGAACTATGCCGTCATGCATGAATATGCGATCGATCGCGGCTCAGGGCAGTTCAAGGCTCCGTTCAATCAGATCAAGAACGAACCCAACGTCTTCACCTACAAAGATACGGCAATCGTCACGCCAAATAGCGACACGCCCTATTCCTTCGTCTGGATGGATTTGCGGGCGGAGCCGGTGGTGCTTTCGGTGCCGGCGATCGATCCGAAGCGCTACTACTCGGTCATGCTTTGCGACGGCAATACCTACAATTACGGATATATCGGCACCCGTGCCACAGGCAGCGAAGCCGGCGACTACATGGTGGTCGGGCCCGACTGGAAGGGCGACACCCCACCGGGTATCAAGCAGGTGTTTCGTTCGAGCACACAGTTTTCCGTCGCGGGCTATCGCACCCAGCTCTTTGGCCCGGATGATCTCGACAACGTCAAGAAGGTGCAGGCTGGCTACAAGGTGCAGATGCTCTCAGCCTATCTGAAGCAGACGCCGCCAGCGGCCGCACCAACCATCGAATTCCCCAAGATCGATAAGGAACTCGTGAAGACCAACTTCTTCGATTATCTCGACTTCGCGCTGCGATTCGCGCCGGCGCAGGGCAATGAGAAAGAGATACGCGCTAAGCTGGCACTCATCGGCGTTGGGCCTGGCAAGACCTTCAACTTTAAGGACCTCCCTCTGGAGCAGAAACTGGAGATCGGCCTCGGTATGAAGGAAGGCCAGCGGAAAGTCGACGAGGCCGTCGCCAATGTCGGCAAGGCGATCAATGGCTGGCGGGTTAGTGGTCTTCCAGGCGATAGCGCCCACTACAATGGTGACTGGTTGAAGCGTGCTGTCGCTGCTCAGGCCGGCATTTATGGTAATGATCCGGCGGAAGCGACCTATCCATTCACGCGCGTTGACAGCGATGGCCAGACGCTCGACGGTAGCAAGAACAGTTACACTCTGACATTCGCACCGGGCCAGGAGCCACCGGTGAACGCGTTCTGGTCGCTGACCATGTATGACGGCAAGTCCCAGCTTCTGATCGAAAATCCGATCAACCGCTATTTGATTAATTCGCCAATGCTACAAAACATGAGGAAAAATGCGGATGGATCACTAACGCTCTACATCCAGAACAAGTCGCCCGGCGCTGACAAGGAATCAAATTGGTTACCGGCGCCCAACGACACGATCTATCTTGTCATGCGGCTCTACTGGCCGAAGACCGAAGCACCTTCGATCTTGCCGCCGGGCGAAGGGACATGGCAGCCGCCCGGCATCAAACGAGCCGCATAGAGGGACACAGAGAGCGGGCACGGGCACCGCGCTGGAGACTCTCAGTGCGTTGGCCGATTGAAGGCATCGATGGCGCCTTAGGGTCACAAGGCGACATCGTTTAGGACACGATCACGTGTCGGCTTTGCCCTGAAAGCGGACATCCCGGATTTATGAGTGGTCGCTCGTACAGGACTGAAAGCACACGTTCCCTTCAGAGCATCCTATGCAGCTTGCCGGGCGGGATTCGGGCTAATTTGCATGGCCTACGTGATACGGAGAGCCCCGGAGGTTCGGATGTTATCCCCTAGCGAGAGCACCTCAGCCGCAGCAGAGGAGCAAATTTTTTTCTAGATTCTCTTCCTCCAGCAAGGCGAGTACTTAAGTTACAAAGTGAACAGTAAGACATAGGGCAGAATCCCGAAAAGGCATGGAACGTTTGACTTGGGGCGCGCCCGCGTTGCGTCCTTATGCTACCGCTCTCCGGGCCACCAAGTCGACGGAGGGTGCATGGCGGAAATCCTGTTGGTCCGCAGCGCCACGAGATGGCTGCGCTTAAAGGGGTGACCTTGGTGGCGAGCAATCCTTGCACCGCATGTAGCGCTCGAGCTCGTGGATCGGCGTCCATTTCGGCCCCCGGGCGATATCGAGCGCGACCGTCTGATGCGTCTCATCGCCGAGGCACTTCACCTCAGGGTACCGATAGCCGGCGCTGAGGATGTCACCGAGCGCGGGGGAGGGTTGGGCCGGCCCCTGGAAGGCGAGCATGCGGCCGTTCCACGCCTGGCAGGCCAATATGTCGGCATCCGAGCATCGGCAGCACGCTCGGCCAGATGTCTGAGCGAAGCGGGGCGATTGTTTCTATGCGGTGGGGCGTGACCGTGCCACGGCGTCAGTGGTCGAAGGGGGTGTCAGGCCGATATTCCACTCTCTCCAATGGGTCGGGTGAACCAGCACGGGTCGATTTGAATCGGCCTTGACCCATCCGCCTAGAACTCGGCAACAGGGGAATATGAGCGCGTGGAGGCCGTCCGAGTCCACTACGGCCAATTTTCAAGACGCGGTTGAATGGCGCGGTTTCAATATTGTGCCAGATCATGATGGAAAGAGTAAAGCCATCGGCGGCGTCGGAAGTTGACTACGAGCAAAATCGAAAGCCGTAGTGCGAGAAACTACGGCCAAATGGCCGGTGCTGCTCTGGCGGCTCTGGTAGTCA
>NZ_JBWJZD010000041.1:0-51859 GCF_056429065.1 Bradyrhizobium sp. USDA3010 | reverse complement strand
GTCTGGCTCTCAACGTCGCCCAAGCCCACCCGGACACGACAGTCTCCCTGCGCGGCAAGCTCAAGCGCGCCGGATGGAACGATGCATTCCTCTTCGAACTCCTCGGCCACATGCGATAGCCCTGCCCTGGAAGGGGAGGGTGAATCATTTGTGTCGCGTCGTTTCACGACTCCGCGTAACTGGATTTGCGCGTCGCCGTCGAGGACGGCACCAGCACCGGACGCAATGACGGGATCAGCTGCGTCCGTTCGCGGCGCGCCGGGATCGCGCGATAGACCTGCTTGCTCGCTTCCACGATATGCACGCCGGCGAACGGCATCGACAGCGCCGCGCCGACCCGCTCCCACGCCATCGCCGAGCGCAAGAACCAGCTGCCCTGCACCGGCGGCATGAACAGCGCCTCGCCCCATGACGCCGGCGTGAACCAGGTCTGCCGCAACAGCTGGGTGATCTGCGCCCGCGAATAGGGCCGGCCATGGCCGAACGGCGTGGCATCGGTGCGGGTCCAGACGCCGCGCCTGTTCGGGATGATCGCGATCAGCCGCCCCGACGGCGACAGCACCCGCCACACCTCGCGCAGCAGCCGCTCGGGATCGTCCGACATCTCCAGCGCATGCACCAGCAGCACGCGGTCGACCGCGGCATCCGGCAGCGGCATCGAGAATTCGTCGATCAGGGTCGCCAGCGCAGGCCGGCCGGTCGGCCATTTCAGCACGCCCTGGGCCGCCGGCATGAAGGCAATGCAGCGCTCGCAGGTATCACGGAACAGGCCGAGGTAAGGTGTCGGATAGCCGAGCCCGAGCACGCGCAGGCCTTCCGCGTTCGGCCACCGCGCGCGGATGCCGCGGTTGATCAGCTGCCGCGCCACGATGCCGAGGCGCTGCGAATAGAAGTCGCGGAGGTCGATGACGTCCATGATCCCAGCCTAACATGCCCCTAGCAGCCCGGGAGCGCCGAAATTTGCGTTGCCGCCGGAGCGTTAACGCCATATTTCACCCCTATATTGGGCGAGGTAAGAGCATGATCCGGAAACGACGACGCCGGCTTGTCGAAAAGATCACGCTCTGACGTGTTCGTCCCGTTTGTTCGTGGAGATATCATGACCGCCGAAATTCGCACCTTCAGCTGCCTCACCGACAATTTCGGGTACCTGATCCACGATCCCGCCACCAAGGCGACGGCATCGATCGACGCGCCGGAGGCCGGCCCGATCATCAAGGCGCTGGAGCGCGAAGGCTGGACGCTGACCGACATCCTGATCACCCACCACCATGGCGACCATGTCGGCGGCGTCGCCGAGCTGAAACAGAAATACGGCTGCCGCGTCGTCGCGCCGCACGACAAGTCTGCCAAGATCGCCAATGTCGATCTGCGCGCCGCCAATGCCGACGTCATCAAGGTCGGCAGCCTGCTCGCGCGCGTGGTCGAGACCCCCGGCCATACACTCGACCATATCTCCTATGTGTTCGACGGCGAGAAGGCAGTGTTCGCCGCCGACACGCTGTTCTCGATCGGATGCGGCCGGGTGTTCGAAGGCACCTATCCCATGATGTGGGATTCGCTTCTCAAGCTGCGTTCGCTGCCGGACGATTTCCGTCTCTATTGCGGCCATGAATACACCGCCTCCAACGTGAAGTTCGCGCTCACCATCGAGGGCGACAACCCGCATTTGCAGGCCCGCGCCGAGGAAGTGACGAAGCTGCGCGCCGAGAACAAGCCGACGATCCCCGTGCTGCTGGGTGACGAGAAGAAGGCCAACGTGTTCCTGCGCGCCGACGAGCCTTCGGTCGCCGCCAAGCTGCACATGAAGGGCGCCGACCCGGCGCTGGTGTTCGGCGAGCTCCGCGAGCGCAAGAACAAGTCGTGATGGCCGACCTCTCGGCTGCCGACATCATCGCGCGGCTCGCGCTGCAGCCGCACCCCGAAGGCGGGCATTATCGCGAGACGTTTCGCGACGAGCGCTGCGACGCCAGTGGACGCGCGCATTCGACCGCGATCTACTTCCTGCTCGCGCGCGGCGAGCGCTCGCACTGGCACCGCATCGACGCGGTGGAGATGTGGCACTATTACGCGGGCGCGCCGCTGGCGCTGAAGATCGCGCAGGACAGCGCCCTGCCGCATGCGATCACGCTCGGGCCGGATGTCGCGCACGGAGAGCAGCCACAGGCGATCGTGCCGGCAGGCGCCTGGCAGGCCGCGGAAAGCAGCGGCGACTGGACGCTGGTCGGCTGCACCGTCGCGCCGGGATTTGAATTTGCGAAATTCGAGCTGGCAAAGCCCGATTGGTTCCCCGGCAACTGAAAAAAGCTACTCGGGAATCGGGTGGGTAAGTGGCCACCAAGCCACTAGCTCTAGGCTTCACATGAGGAAGCCAGCATGCTCAGCACCATCGATATCACACGTACTGCGGAATCGCGGAGCATTGAGCCGGCCATACTCTATTTCGGGACACCCGTCGTTCTGATTGGCTCGACCAATGAAGACGGCTCGCCCAATCTGGCGCCGATGTCGTCGGCATGGTGGGTTGGCTGGCGATGCATGCTTGGCCTTGCAAGCAATTCCAAGACCACCGAGAACATGATCCGCACCGGCGAATGCGTGCTCAATCTCCCATCGGTCGATCTTGTCGATGCCGTCAATGCTCTGGCGCGCACCACCGGCTCGAACCCAGTGCCGGCAGGAAAGATCAAGCGCGGTTATCGGCACGAACGGGACAAGTTCGACATCAGCGGCTTGACGCGATTGCACGGCGAGACCGTCGCCGCCCCGCGCGCCGCCGAGTGCCCGGTACAAATTGAGGCGAAGGTCGCCCACGTCCACAGAATGGCGCAGGAGGACGAGGTCTGGCGCGGCAATCTCATGGCAATTGAGGTGCGCGTGACCCGCGTGCACGCTCATCCGGGAATTTTGATGGACGGCCAAACCGACCGCATCGATCCCGACAAATGGCGACCGCTGATCATGAATTTTCAGCAGTTCTATGGCCTGTCGCCCCAGAAGCTGAAGCATTCCGTGCTCGGGCAAATTCCGGAAGGCGCTTACAAGCCGCCTGGCTGGCGGCCAGCCGTCTAGCGTTTCCAGACCATATCTTTCGCCGCGATCAGGCCGCCGCCGGCGATCAGGATCGCGGCGATGGCGATGTTGGCGCTGGGCTTGGCAAACCCCGCGGCGATCAGGAACGCAGTCGAGAGCAGCGGCGTGGCATAGGATGCGGCGCCGAGCACGCGGATGTCGCCGCGCTTCATGCCGATGTCCCAGGCAAAGAACGCGGCGCCCACCGGACCGATGCCGAGCGCCGTGACGGCCAGCCATTGCAGCGGTGTCGCGGGCCACACCGTGGTTTCCACCAGCATGTGCACCAGCGCGGCAAGCACCGCCGTCGCCAGGCAGAAGCCCGCCACCGCGTCGGTCGGCACCGCCTTGAGCCGGCGCGACATCACCGAATAGGCGGCCCAGACGAACGCCGCGACGAAGGCCGCCGCGAAGCCTGGAATCTGCGCGCTTGTGAAGGCGCCGGTGTTGCCGGCGAACAGCAGCACGGTGCCGGCAAGGCCTAGCAGCGCGCCGACGATGTGATGGATCGCAAGGCGCTCGCCCGGCAAAAGCGACGAGAACAGCACGATCAGCAGCGGCCAGAGATAGTTGAGCAGGCCGGCCTCGGCCGGCGGCGCGAAACGCAGCGCCAGGAAATACAGCGCGTGATAGCCGAACAGCCCCCCGACACCGACGACCCAGGCGACCAGCGGCTGCTTCAATGCGCCGAACGCTGCGGGACGGAAGAGGAAGCTTGCGAACGCGACCGCGGCGCCGATCGCAAACGTCATGGCGGCGAGCTGGAACGCCGGAATCTTGCCGGTCGCGACCGTCATGACCGACAGCAGCGACCACATCAGGATGGCGGTCAGTCCGACAAGGGTGGCAGTTCGGGTCGTCATCTGAATTCAATCCGTCGCGGCCGGGCCGGCCACGTCTCTGTCTCTGCTTCGCGCCTCGCGGTTGTAACGACGAAAATGCCCGGCACAAGGCCGGGCATCACGACTTGATTGGGAACGTCTGCGACGCGTCTCGCGTCAGGCGTGATACTGGCCGCCGTTGATGGTCAGCGTCGAGCCGGTAATGAAGCCCGCCTCGTCAGCCGCGAGGAAGACCACGGCGCGCGCGATCTCCTCGGGTTCGCCGAGCCGGTTGACCGGAATCTGCGGGATCACGTTCTTCTCGAGCACGTCCTTCGGCACCGCCTGCACCATCTCGGTGTTGATGTAGCCCGGGCAGATCACGTTGACGGTGATGCCGCCCTTGGCGTTCTCCAGCGCGAGCGCCTTGGTGAAGCCGATATCGCCGGCCTTCGCCGCGGAGTAGTTGACCTGGCCGAACTGGCCCTTCTGGCCGTTGATCGAGGAGATCGAGATGACGCGGCCGAACTTGCGGGCGCGCATGCCCTCGATCACCTGGCGCGTCATGTTGAACAGCGAGCCGAGGTTGGTGTTGATCACGGCATTCCACTGCTCCAGCGTCATCTTGTGGAATGCGGTGTCCTTGGTGATACCGGCATTGTTGACGAGCACGTCGACCGGGCCGAGATCGGCCTCGACCTGCTTCACGCCGGCCGCGCAGGCGTCGAACGATGCGACGTCCCACTTGTAGACCGGGATGCCGCTCTCCGCCTTGAACTTCTCCGCCGCGGCGTCATTGCCGGCGTAGCTCGCCGCCACCTTGTAGCCCGCCGCTTTCATCGCCTTGCTGATTGCAGCTCCAATGCCCCGCGTTCCGCCCGTCACCAATGCAACACGTGCCATGTCCGTCTCCTCCTTGGCCGTCTTTTATAACCGGATCACTCCGGTCTTCGCACTCACTCAACAAAGCGCGATGAGAATAGGCTGAATCGTCATCGCGCTTTAGCTCCCATTCTTTTGAGCATGATCCTTTCGGAAAACCGCTTCACGCTTTTCCGGATCATGCTCTCGAAACAAAAATGCCCGGCACAAAGCCGGGCATCTTTTCTATCAGCTCGCGCCTTGGTTGACAGATGATCTTTTCATCACCTAACCGACCTCGCTGCCTCTTGTTCAGTCGCGTGCAACGCACATGGCGATGCCCATGCCGCCGCCGATGCACAGCGTCGCGAGGCCCTTCTTGGCATCGCGCTTCTGCATCTCGTGCAGCAGCGTCACCAGCACGCGGGCGCCCGACGCGCCGACCGGATGGCCGATCGCGATCGCGCCGCCATTGACGTTGACCTTGGCCGGATCCCAGCCGAGGTCCTTGTTGACGGCGCAGGCCTGCGCGGCGAACGCCTCGTTGGCCTCGATCAGGTCGAGGTCGGCGATGTTCCAGCCGGCCTTCTTCAGCGCGGCGCGCGAGGCCGGGATCGGCCCGGTGCCCATGATCTTGGGGTCAACGCCGGCCTGGCCCCACGAGACGATGCGGGCGAGCACCTTCTTGCCCTGCTTGGCGGCTTCCTTGGCGGTCATCAGCACGACGGCGGCGGCGCCGTCATTGATCCCCGAGGCGTTGCCGGCGGTGACGGTGCCGTCCTTCTCGAAGGCGGCGCGGAGCTTGGCCATCGCATCGATCGTGGCGCCGTGGCGCGGATATTCGTCGGCGTCGACCACGATATCGCCCTTGCGGGATTTGATGGTGACCGGGACGATCTCGTCCTTGAACCGGCCGGCCTTCTGCGCCGCCTCGGCCTTGTTCTGCGAACCGACTGCGAACTCGTCCTGCTGGGAGCGGGTGATCTGGTACTGCTTGGCGACGTTTTCGGCGGTGTTGCCCATGTGGTAGCCGTTGAAGGCATCCCACAGGCCGTCCTTGATCATGGTGTCGATCAGCTCGAGGCCGCCCATCTTGACACCGCCGCGCAGATATTGCGCGTGGGGGGCCATGCTCATGGATTCCTGGCCGCCAGCGACCACGATCGAGGAATCGCCGTTGAGCAGCGCCTGGTAGCCGAGCGCCACGGTGCGCAGGCCCGAGCCGCAGAGCTGGTTGACGCCCCAAGCCGGGCTTTCCACCGGAATGCCGGCCGCGATCGAGGCCTGGCGGGCCGGATTCTGGCCCTGTGCCGCCGTGAGGATCTGGCCCATGATGACTTCGGAGACCTGACCACCCTCGACGCCGGCACGCTCCAGCGCCGCCTTGATGGCGATCGCGCCGAGGTCGTGGGCCGGCGTGGTGGCGAACGCGCCGTTGAAGCTGCCGACCGGGGTGCGGGCGGCGCTGACGATGACGACATCGTCTGACATGGACATCTCCTTTGGGTTGTAGCTGGGTTTTTCGACGGCGGGCGGCCGGGTTGGCGGACCTGTCTCTTAATGACTATCCTGTAAACCTCATTGAGCCATGTCAATCGCGCTGACGCGCAAATCGCGCCGCGACGCACTCAAAATGACGTCCTTGGCACTTTCCTGAGCAATACCTTTGCTTTGGGATTAACCGTGCAGCACAAAACGGTAGCCGAACGGCTTTGAAAATGCTTACCTTTGCTGCGATGCGTTGCATTTAGCCCAGCGGCGATGCTGCCGGGTTCCAGGTCCTTCGGTGTTGAAGTGTGAGCCCATGGCAAAATCTGAACAACCGACCACGATCAAGAAATACGCGAACCGGCGGCTCTATAATACCGGTACGAGCACCTATGTGACGCTCGAGGATCTCGCGGCGATGGTGAAGGAAGGCGAGGACTTCCTCGTCTATGACGCCAAGACCGGCGACGACATCACCCGCTCCGTGCTCGCGCAAATCATCTTCGAACAGGAAAACAAGGCCGGGCAGAACCTGCTGCCGACCACCTTCCTGCGCCAGCTGATCCGGTTCTACGGCGACAGCATGCAGATGGTGGTGCCGAAATATCTCGAGCAGTCGATCGATCAGCTGACCCGGGAACAGGAAAGATTCCGCAAGCAGATCGCGGGCGCCCTGAGCGGGACGCCGTTTGCCCCCCTGGAAGAACAGGTCCGCCGCAACATGGAGCTGTTCCAGCAGACCTTCTCGATGTTCAAGCCGTTCGTGCCGCAGCGCAGCGGCACTGAAGCCGAGAAGGCGCCGGAGCCCGCGGCAGACGACGGCAACATCGACGACCTTCGCCGCCAGATGAAGGACATGCAGGAACGCCTCGAGCGCATGTCGCAGCCGACGAAGAAGGACGAGTAGGTCTCGTCCGGATCCCTTGCAGGTCCCTTGGCTGATCGGCCGGACGCACCGCCCGTCGTCGTTTCATAAAATCCTGGCGACGGCGGCTCTCGCCGACGTCAGGCGGTCGCCGCGTGATCGCGCATGCTGTTGCGGACGCTTCTATGCAGGCCGGCGGCAGACGAGATCGATTTCGATCAACGCATCATAGGCCAGACCGGTGACGCCGACGCAGGTGCGGGCCGGCAGGCGGTTGGACCGGAAGTAGCTGCGATAGGTCTCGTTCATCGCCGCATAATCTTCCTTGAAGCGCGTCAGATAGATGCGCGACATCACGATATGCTCGAAGCCGAGATCCAGGCCTGCAAGCACCACGCGCAGATTCTCCATCACCGCGCGGGTCTGCGCCACGATACCGTCGGGTAATACGCCGGGTGCGGCCGGCGTATCCGGCATCTGGCCGGTGACGAAGACGAAGCCATCGGTCTCGACCGCATGGCTGAACGGCGCGACCGGCTTCGGGCCGCCGGATATCATGTGAAACTGCAACGACGTCTCCTCGCCTGCTCTTTGATGGATCATGATGCGTTTCTACGGAATCGCATCATGATCCCATGTCTTTGCTTGAGCATGATCTCCGCGCAAACGCGTTCCGCGTTTGTCGCGAGGGAAAACCGGTTTCCACTTTTCCGGATCATGCTCTAGTTTTGCGGCGCGTGATCGAAGACGCGCTTGCTGAGAATGGCGTGGACGCCCCAATTGCCGTCCACCACCTGCGTCACGCCGAAGTCCACCGCCACCGACATCAGCGCGATCGCTTCGTCCTCGGTGAAGCCTTTGATGTTCATCAGGAAGCGGCGCATCTTGCGGAACGCATCCTTCATCGCGAGATCGAGCGACGAAGTGGCATAGACCTCGCTCTGCCCCTTGGCGCCGAATTCGGCGAGATAGTTGGGATGACTGAAGCCCATCAGCACCCAGTCGGATTCAGTCTCGATCAGTGGATAGGTAAGATCGGCGAAGGGCTGATTGGTAAACTCGTTCTTTTTGTGCAGGATGACCTGGAATGTGCCGGTCATCGAACATTCGATGGCGGTGCCGCCGAGCTCACCGTCGCCCTGTGCAGCATGGGGATCGCCGACCGACAGCAGCGCGCCCGGCACCGACACCGGCAGATAGATCGTCGAGCCCTTGCCGAGCCGCCAGTTGTCGAGATTGCCGCCGAAATATGCGGGCGGGACGGAATCGACAAGTTCGGCCTCGCGGGGCGCCAGCGCGATGACCCCGAAATGCGGACGCAGCGGGATGCGGATGCCGTCGAGCACGTCGTGGCGGCGCCGCACCGATGACGGCGGGATCGGAATGCCCGGATAGTCGTAAGTCTTGTGCAGCGTCCCGAAGGGATCGGTCTGCGGTTCCCAGCGATAGGAATACAGCGCACGCGCATACGGCGCGTCATCGTCGTCGACGATCTCGTAGATAGTCACCGTCTCATGTGCGTTCTGCTCGGCGAGGAACTCCTTGTAGTGATATCCCCACCAGGCCGCGACGCTGCTGCCGAACACGCGGCCCTCGAAGTCCGGATTGCGGCTCGCGCGCGGCACGATGTCAAGGATGCGGATTTCCAGTACGTCGCCGGGCTCCGCGTCCTTCACGGCCACCGGCCCGGTGCAAATGTGCACACCGAATCCCTCGCCGGCGCCGCGGCCATAGATCGAGGCATCGAGCGGGCCGGCGCCGCGACGATCGACGTTCTTCCGATCGCGCGTCCAGTGGAACACACTCTCGGCGCCTGGATCGCCCTTGATCATGCGCTCGGGATCGTCGGAGGCGTGCTGGGTCAGCGTCTCAATGGTGATGGTGTCGCCGGAGCCGATCTCGACCTGCGGCGGCAACGAATGGCTGAAATAGCCCCAGTGCACGCGCGAAGCGTCGGCGGCGAGATGGTGATGGCGCGGCGCAGCCGCGATCTCCACGTCATGCGCGCTAAAGGGCGCAGCGGTCTTGCGCGCCAGCACGACATGCCGGCTGCGCAGTTGCGCCAGGGCTCGTTGGGGCCAGCCGCGTTGGCCGGCTGTGGCTGTCGATACGGTTTGGCGCTCGGCTTCATGCTGGCGGAATTCGCGCGGCGACAGACCGAAGCGCTGGCGAAAGGTGCGGCTGAAATGCGCGGAGTCGTTGAAGCCGACACGGAAGGCGATCTCGGAAATCGAGTGATGCGCCTCGGCGGGATTGGACAGATCGGCCCAGGTGCGCTGCAACCTTCGTTCGCGCAGGTAGTGCGTGAAACTGGTGCCGGCGCCCTCGAACAGTTTTTGCAGATAGCGTTCGGAAATGCCCTCGGCGCCGGCGATTTTCGCCGGCGTCAGGTCGGGATCGTCGAGGCAGCGTTCAACGGTCTCGCACAGGCGATGCAGCGTCGCCGCCTTGGAGGCGCTGCCGCCGCCGAGATCGCTTGCCGTATCGCTGTGCTGACACATGAATGTCGGCAGCAGATCGGCGAGACTTCGCGCGAGCGCGGTCCATTCGACATCGGACAGCGCGTCGAGATCGCGCGCGGCGAGTTCCATCATCTGCGCAAATACGCTGCCAAAGCCACCAGGCGGAAGCACACGCATCTCGCCGTCTTGCGGCGTGGCGCGGCGGCGATACGCCGGTTCGGAAGCCACCGACAGCACCACCGCGCGCATCTCGCGCTGGAACGACACGCTCCAGTCTCCCGCGCGCGGGAGTAGCAGAAGATGTCGCGCCGCCACGATCTGATAACCGGCCACCGTCTTCAGTGCCACCCCGTCTTCGAGCGACAGGAGCACCAGCGGATGATCGGCCACAACATCGGTGCGCGGCGACACCGATTGTGGCCCTGCCGAAAGCCTGGCCAGCGTCACGCCCTGGAAATTGCGCCGCACCGCGGTGGCATGGCCGGCATGAGTGGTCGTGGCGGCCGTCGGCTGCAAGCCGACCGACGCCAGGACGTCCCGCCAGGCCTCGGGGCGGTCGCCTTCGGAATAGGATTCACTCGTGAACGGACGCGGCCTCATGCATCGACCTTCTGAGCCGAAGCCTAGCAATCTCCATGCCACCCCAAAGGATGACACGTCCTGGCCTGTAGCCGGCACGTGGTCAGTCACACCGGAACACGTTCTTGCGGATGGTCCCGTGCACGCCCCAATTGGCATCGACCACCTGCGTCACGCCGAAATCCGCGCCCACCGACATCAGCGAGATCGCCTCGTCCTCGCTGAGCTTGTGCACCGTCATCAGGAACCGACGCATCTTGCGGAAGGCGTCGCGCATCGCGCGGTCGAGGCTGGAATGATTGGCGATTTCGAGCTGCGCATTGGCGCCGAGCTCGGCGAGATAGTTCGGATAGGTGAAGCCGTAAACCGACCAGGCGTCGGGAGTTTCCAGCATCGGATGCGTCAGGCCTTCGAGCTGTGTGCCGCCGAGATCGCGATGCTTGTGCAGGATGAACTCGAAATCGCCGGTGAGCGAGGTCTCGATTGCCGTGCCGCCGAGCTCGCTGTCGCCCTGCGCGGCATGAGGATCACCGACCGAGAAGAACGCACCGGGCACCGCAACCGGATAGAACATCTTGGCACCCTTGCCGACGCGCCAGTCGTCGATATTGCCGCCGGTATAGCTCGGCGGAATCGAGGACACGAAATCCTGCTCCGACGGCGCGAGGCCCATGGTGCCGAAATGCAGCCGCGCGGGCACACGGACATTGCTCAGAATATTCTCGCGCTTGACGATGGTGGCGTGATCAACGCGCACGCCGGGATAGTCGATGGTCGGATGCACGATGCCGTCGGGATCGGTCTGCGGCGTCCAGACATAATTGTAGACCGCCCTGGCGAAGGGCTCGCCCAACGTGTCGAGCTCGAAGATCGTCACCACCTCGCGCGGCTTCGGCGCTTCGATCAAGTCGTGATAGTGAAAGCCCCAATTGGCCGCGACATTGGAGCCGAAGCATTTGCCGGCATGGCAGGCCTTGCAGGCCGGCCTTGGACGCACGTCGAGAATGCGAACCTCCAGCACGTCGCCTGGCTCGGCGCCCTCGATCGCGACCGGACCGGTGAGCAGATGCACGCCGACGCCTTCGCCGGAGCCGCGGATGAACGGGCCTTCGGTAGGTCCCGAGCCGCGCCGCGGCACCGCCTTGTGCTCGCGCGTCCATTTGAACACGCTCTCGGCGCCGGGATCGCCCTCGATCATGCGCTCGTAATCGTCATTGGCGTGATGCGTCAGCGTCTCGATGGTGGCGCGATCGCCAGACTTCAGCGTCAGCGCCGGCGCCACGACCTTGCTGAAATAGCCCCAATGCACAGTCTTCGCAGATACCGGCAACAGATGATGTTTCACGCAAAGGCCCTCACGCGGATGGAAGCGGACTGATTTCTATTCATGCGATTTCGGCCTCCATGGCGTTGAGGAAACGCTGCGCTAGCGGATTGCACGGATTGCTCAGCACCTCGTTGGCCGGGCCCTCCTCGATGATTTCGCCGCCCGCCAGCAGCACCACGCGATCGGCGACTTCGCTGGCGAAGCGCAGTTGATGAGTTGAAATGATCATGGTGAGCCCGTCTTCCACCGCGAGGCGACGGATGACTTCAAGCACCTCATTGACGAGTTCGGGGTCGAGCGCGGAAGTCGGTTCATCGAGCAACAGCACGCTTGGATTCGGCGCGATCGCACGGGCGATGGCGACGCGCTGCTGCTGGCCCCCGGAGAGATGCCGCGGCAGCGCATCGGCGCGGTGGCTGAGGCCAACGCGCCCGAGCAGTTCGGTCGCCCGGCGATCCGCATCGATGCGCGACACGCCATGCACCCAGCGCAGCGGCCCGGCGATATTCTCCTTCGCGGTGAGGTGGCCGAACAGGTTGAACTGCTGGAACACCATGCCGACGCCGACTTCGGCGCGCGCCTGCGCCAGCAGTCGCGGCGACAGCGCCTTGCCGTGATCGTTGAAGCCGAGCCGGCGACCGCCGACCTTGATGCTGCCGTCGTTCCAGAGCTCGAGATTGTTGATGCAACGGAGCAGCGTGCTCTTGCCGGAGCCGGACGGCCCGAGCAGCGCGATCACCTCGCCGATCCGCACCGTGAGATCGACGCCTGCGAGCACCACCTGCTTGTCATAGTTCTTGCGCAGCGCGGCGATATCGACGGCCACGTTGTTTCGCGCCAGCATCTCGGTGCGTTTGGCGCGATCGATACGCCTGGACTGCGCACGCGGCGGCGGCAATTCGGCGACACCGGCATCGGGCAATATCTCAGGCGGCGCATCCTCCGCCGCAGTCAGCGGATCATCGAGCCCTTGGGCGCGATACCACGGCATCATCCGCGTCAGCTTGATCTGCTTCGACCCGCGGTCGAGATCAAACAGCCATTCGAGGAACAGCTGGATGCCGGCGATCGCCGCAGTGAGGAACAGATAGATCAGGCCGGACGCAAAGAAGATCGAGAAGAAATCGAAAGTTGCCGACGCCATCTGGGTCGAGCGCAACGTCAGCTCCTGCACGGCGATCACCGACGCCAGCGACGAATTCTTCAACGCGCTGACCGTCTCGTTGCCGAAGGCGGGGATCATCGAGCGGATCGCCTGCGGTGCGATGATCCGGCGCATCAGAACGCCGGGCGTCATGCCGAGCGCCTGCCCGGCCAGCACCTGGCCGCGATCGACGCCGAGCACGCCGGAGCGCAGCATCTCGGCGATGAATGGCGCTTCGTTGCAGGCCAGCGCGAGGCCGGCGGCGAGAATGGCAGGCAGCTTGATGCCGATCTGCGGCAGGGCGTTGTAGGCGAACACCATCTGCAGGATCAGCGGCGTGCCGCGAAAAATCACGGTGTAGACCCGGGCGAAGGACGCCAGCGCTTTGAAGCGGCTGAGCTGCATCCATGCCAGGATCACACCGAGGGCGAGCCCGCCGAGTAGACCGAGGGCGGTGACCTGCAAGGTCGCCTGAATGCCCTCGATCATATACGGCATCGTCAGATAGTGGAGGAACAGCTCCATGGAGCGGGCCGTCCTTCTGCCAGCGCTGGACCTACTTGACCGTCAGCAGACCAGGCTCGATCAGGTTCTCCGGATCGAGATTCCACTTCTTCAGCAGCGCGAGCTGATCGCCCGATTTGTGGATCTCGGTCAGCGCCGCCTTCACGGCATCGCGGAAGGCCGGCTTGTCCTTGGGCACGCCGATGCCGACTTTATACGGGATTGTCACAGCGACAGCTTTTTCGAGCTTGTCCGGATAGGCCTTCACCGCATTGTCGACGGTGTTGACGTCGTTGACATAAGTGTCGGCGCGTCCGGCCAGGATCGCCTGAATGCAGTTGGCGTTGTTGTCGTAGAGCTGAATGGTCGGCTCCGCCTTGCCTTCCTTCTTGCACTCCGGCACCAGCGCCTGGATCAGCGGGACCTCGACGTAACCAGTGTTCTCGGCCGCGGCCGCGCCGCACATCGAAGTGTTGATGCCGGAGATCTTCTTCGGATTGCCCTTGGCGACCAATACGCCGTCGAACACCTTCGAATAGGTGATGAAGTCGGCCGCCTTGGCACGCTCTTCCGTGGCGTAGATGTCGGAGATCACAATGTCGGCCTGACCACTGGCCAGCGTGGTCAGGAGTGCGGCGAAGGTCACCGCCTTGTAGGTCAGCTTGAAGCCGAGGCATTCACCAATCTGCTCGCCGAGATCGATATCGAAACCGACATATTTGCTCGGGTCCTTCGGATCGATCGACTCGTAGCCTGGCGTATGCGGATTGATCGCGTTGACGAGGGTCTTGCCCTTCCAGTCCGGATATTTTGTCTGCAGCTCCGCACAGGCGGCCGGCGCAGCCGCCCTTGCGCTGGTTGGAGCACCGACGCCCGCAACCAGCAGGGCCCCTAGCGCCGCGATATGCATCAGTTTGTACGTGCGCGGAAAAGATAGCGTGACCATTCGATCCTCTTTCGACGTTGTCATGGCGCAAGCCACGGTCCAAACCTCGAAGAAGTAAACGGCGGTCTCCGCCGGAAAACTTGTCTGGGAACGCACAATAAATTGGATGAACTCGCGTCAAAGCTTGGGCACGACGCGCTCATATTTTAAGCAACCGCTGTCGAGAGCGAAGCGGGAGCGCGGTGATCAGCCGAACATCGCGCTTCAACCCGCGGCGGGCACAACCTTCTCCGCCGAAGCGTTCCACGGCCGGTCCGGTGAGGCGAGGCCGATCAAGCGGCCCTGGATGAAGTCGCAGCCCCATTCGCGCAGCATCACGGCGGCTTCTTCGTCCTGCACCCATTCGGCGACGGTCTTGATTTCAAGGCGGCGCGCGAGATCGATCAGCGTTTGCACGAAGGCGCGGTCGTCGGCCGAGCGCACGATGTTCTGCACGAAGGCGCCGTCGATTTTGACAATATCGACGCCGAGCTTGCGCAAATTGCGGAACGAGGTGTAGCCGGCACCGAAATCGTCGATCGCGATCCGGCTGCCGAAATTCTTCAGCCGCGTGACGAAGCCGCGGACGTCGTCGATATCCTGGATCGCGACCGTCTCGGTGATCTCGACGATCAGCCGCTCGCCGACGCCGGGATGGGCGCGCATCAGCGATTCGATGGTGGCCCACCAGTCCGGATCCATCGTGGTGTCCGGCGAGATGTTGAGGCTGAGCTGCACGCCGGGGGCGGAGGCGAGCTCGGCGATCGCAAGCTCCAGCACGCGATGGTCGACCATCCGGATCAGGCCGAGCCGCTCGGCGACCGGCACGATATCGGGTGCAAGCAGCGCCCTGCCGTCTTCCTGCTCCATGCGGACCAGGCACTCGTAGAACGAAGGCTGCCGCGAGCGCGCATCGACCACCGGCTCGAAGCCGATCACGATGCGGCGCTCGTTCAGCGCGGTGACGATCTCGTCGGTGACGCGGATATTGACGCGGCGCTGGGCATCGCGCTCGACATTCGGCTTCCACAGCGCGAACGATCCGGCGCGGCGGCTCTTGGCGGCGTCCAGTGTCTCCTGGGCGCGATTGACTGCCTCCTCCGCCGACTTCGCATGGCGCGGGATGGTGACGGCGCCGATCGAGACCGTCACCGACACCGGGCCGGACCTGGTCGGCACCACCTCGTCGCGCACCGCGGCGAGGAAGCGCTCGGCGGCCACGTTGGTGTCGTCGACGGTGCAGTTGCGCAGGATCAGGCCGAACTTGTTGCCGGAGAAGCGGCCGAGCATGTCGCCGCTGCGCAGCCGCGCACGAATCCGTTTCGCCACCTCGGCGATGACGGCGTCCGCGACATCGAAGCCGAACGCATCGTTGACCCGCGCCAGATGATCGATGCCGATCAGCATGAAGGCGCAGGAGGTGCGGAAGCGCGCGCACTCCTCGATGGACTCGGCGAGCGAGGCGATCAGATGGGTGCGGTTGAGCTCATTGGTCAGCGGATCGTGCCGCGACAGCTTCACGAGCTGCTCGTCGCGGGCGTGCCGCTCATTGTTGATGCGAACGACGCCCTGCACGCGCGCCGGCCTGCCGTCGGGGCCGGCAAACCAGCAGCCGGTCTCCTCGATCCAGATCAACGGCGCAGAGGTGACGGCCCGCACGCCGTATTCGATCCGGTAGGGAACGCCCTCCCCGCTCCGCGCCGTTCCAGTCTGGCCGAGCGCATCCGATCGAACCGAGCGCGTCGGCTCGATCAGCTTTGCAAGCTCGCCGCCGCTCGCAAGCGCAGCGACCGGAATGTCCGGGAAGACCGTCGCCACATTGTCGCTCCAGGCAATCGCGTCGGTCGCCAGGTCCCAGGCGAATGTCGCTTGGCCGAGCGAGGCGAGGATGCTGGCAGCTGGCGGGACAGGGGGCATCGAACATGTCTCGATTTGGGACGGCGCCCGGTGATTCTACACACCCTCAAGATAGTGGTTCCGGCGAATCCAACGCTAGGAGAACTTGATAAATAATCTGGAAACCACGTTTTCGACTGCCGCGGAACGAACTGGGGATGGCGGGCATGACCCTTGCCATGAAGGTGTTGCGGAGGGACGCAACGTCCCAAATGATGACGTTCCAACGGATCGCAGGCGATGCGCGATATCGATCAATCAGAAGTCCTCGACGGCGAGTTCACAGACACTGCCGGGGCGACCGGCACGGCTCTGGTGCCGCTGGCCGCGACCACCCATTGGGCGCCCAAGATCCCGCTGGCGCATGCCGATCCGTCGTTTGTGACCCATCTGATCGCCACCGCCGCCCACGAGCCGCAGACCTGCTGGCTGCGGCGTGGGTCATTGGCCGACGCGCAGAGCGCCTACGGCCCGCATCTCGACGAACGCCGCAGCGTCGCGCGGCGCACCAGGCAAATCATCTAGCTAATCATCTCGCGATCAATGGGCCTTGACGGGCCGGTTGCCGTGGCTGTCCTGCGGCACGCCGCGGCGCAGCGACATGTGGGAATGGATGCCGAGCCAGCGCCCGTCGGCCTGACGCGCAAGAATGATCGTCGCCCGTCCCGGCCGGTCGAAGCGGCTGCCGTCCGCATGGAAGCCGGTGCTCGTCCACGGCGTGATCACCGTCGCCATGCCGCCGTCGGCGCTGATCAGCACCTCCGTATGCGCGAGATCGAAGGCGAAATCCGCGGTGCGGGGCCAGACATTGTCCCATTGCATCTCGGTCCAGCGCGCGCGGCCGTGGATGAGCTCCTGATAGGTGCCGAACGAGATAATGTCCGAATGCCAGAACGGACGAGCGGCAGCATAGTCGACCGCCCTGACACAGGCGGCGAACCGTTCCAGCCAGTCGAAGATCGATCGAGTGGTCGTTGAATCGGCGATCGGAAGGGCCGTTTCTCCGCTCATGATCGTCCTCGAAAGGGGTCTAGCGCTGCGGCGTGTCCGACGGTGGCTGGCCGCCCGGCTGCAAATCCGGCGAATTGACCGTGGGCTTTGGCGCGGACTGATCGAGCAGCACGGATTCCGCAACCGACGTCGCTGGAGGGACCGGCGCTGCGGGCGCCGGTGTGACGACAGGCGCCGGCTCGGGCCGCGGCGGGGCAGGCTCCGCCGCGGGTGCGGGCCGTGGCGTCTCGACCGCGGCGGGCTGCGGCTTGCTGACCGGCACCGGTGCTGCGGGCGCGACCACCGCACGGCGGCGGGTGCGCAGCGCAATTCCGGAAATGAAATCGACCAGCGCCAGCAGCGTCAGCAGGCAATAGGTCGAGTTGCCGAATTTCGGCCAGAGCACGAATTCTGCGGCCGCCGCGCCGAACACGATCAACGACAGCAGATGGTCGGTGAGATATTTCGCGCCGGGGCGCGCGCCCTTGATGACCTCGAGCAGCAACAACAGCACGCCGACGGCAAGCAGCATGTCACTGAGCGTGATCTGCCACTGCTCGCCCGACAGCAATGTCAGCCTGATCAGCGGGTCCGTGAACGACACGCCGGGCATCAGGAAGGCGATGATGTTGTAGACCGCGAGCGGAACGAGCAGCAGCGGAAAACCGACCATCGGGGCTTGCGCCTTATTCAGGGAGAACCAGCAATGCGGCGATGCTCATTGGCCTCGCCGCCGACGCGCCCGTCTTGGCCGCACTCGTTGGCCGAATTCAGGCGCAGCGCCGTCTTGATTGGAGGATGATCTCCGCGCAAACGCCTTTGGCGTTTGTCGCGAGGGAAAACCGCTACGCGCTTTTCCGGATCATGCTCCCGCCTGCGGCGCGGAAGCCGAAGGTCCGATCAGGACTCTTTCTTGGCCTTCAGGACCTGGCGGCCCTTGTACATGCCGGTCTTCAGGTCGAGGTGGTGCGGACGGCGCAGTTCGCCGGAGTCCTTGTCCTCGACATAAGTCGGGGTCTTGATCGCATCGGCCGAACGGCGCATGCCACGGCGCGACGGCGAGGTTTTTCTTCTGGGAACGGCCATGACGGTGTCCTCTAGGGTGTTGCGGAGGCATCGTCCGAAATGCGGACGGGCTCAGCGCTTCGAAGCGCAAGCTGCGATGCCGGTAAGGCCGCGCTTATAGAGGAAGGGACCGCGTAAATCTAGGCCCGGAGACAGCAAAATCCGCTCGAAATCGCGCTCAGGAGCCGCGATTTTCGCGCCAGCAACGCGTCACCGAGTTGGCCCGGGCCATGTAGGTGCCGGACAGCCTGCGGACCCCCGGACCCGGGTTCCGGGCGCTCCTTTTGACCGGATTCGGCAGGATCGCCGCCAAAAGCGCCGCCTCCCGGGGTGACAGCTCTGCCGCCGACCGGCCAAAGGCATATTCGGCACCGGCCTCGGCGCCAAACTGACCGGATGGCCCCATTTCGGCGATGTTGAGGTAGATTTCGAGAATCCGCTGTTTCGGCAGCACGAAATCGATCCAGAGCGCCAGCGGCAGTTCCAGTCCCTTGCGGACGACGCTGCGGCCGGACCACAGGAACAGGTTCTTGGCCACCTGCTGGGTGATGGTCGAGCCGCCGCGGGCCGCCTCACCGTCCCCGGCGTCGTCGATCACCTCGCGCAGCGCCCCCCAATCGACGCCCCGGTGCTTGCAGAAATGGGCGTCTTCCGAGCCGACCACGGACCGCGGTAGTGAGGGCGACATCGCGCCGAAATCGATCCAATGCCGTGTGACCGGGGACCCTCGCAGGGTCCGCCACGCCATCAGGGCCGAAACTGGCTGACCGGTGCGGTAGAACGGCGTCACCAGATAGGGCAGCAACAGCAGGGCCAGCAAAAGCAGCAATAAAATCCGGACAATGCGCAAAGCTGGGGTTTCCGGGGAGGACCTTTCCAGGGAGGATTTCGGACCCGCCCGCCAGAACGCGGCCGGCGTCATCAGACGTCAATGGGATAATTCACGGTTTTTCCAGCACTTTTAAGGCGCAATCCGTCGCAGGGCGGGAATTGACGAAGCCGATCCCATCAACGATTGTCCGGCCGAAAATCGATCTGGAGCAATTCTTAATGACGACCGGTACTGCAGAGTTTTCCAAGCGGCTGGACCAGACCGCGGAGGATACCGAAGCCCTGCTCGCCAAACTGCTGTCCGATGCGACCGAGAGCGACGAGATCGTGCGCCCGAAGCGGCTGATCGAGGCCATGCGCTATTCGAGCCTCGGCGGCGGCAAGCGGCTGCGGCCGTTCCTCGCGGTCGAGAGCGCCGCGGTGTTCGGCATCCCGCGCGAATCCGCCCTGCTGGTGGGCGCAGCGCTCGAATGCATCCACTGCTACTCGCTGATCCACGACGATCTGCCCGCGATGGACAATTCCGATCTGCGCCGCGGCCGCCCAACCCTGCACAAGGCCTATGACGACGCCACCGCGATCCTCGCCGGCGACGCGCTGCTGACGATTGCCTTCGACATCATCACCCGCGATGCGATCCACAAGGACGCCCAGGTGCGCCTGCTCTTGACCCGCGCGCTGGCGCGCGCCGCCGGCGTCGGCGGCATGGCCGGCGGCCAGATCCTCGACCTTGCCGGCGAAGGCCGCTTCGGTGACCGCGAACCGGTCGACGTCGCGCGCCTGCAGCAGATGAAGACCGGCGCGCTGCTCCGCTTCGGCTGCATCGCCGGCGCGATCCTCGGCCAGTCCTCGCAGAAGGAATACCAGGCGCTCGACGATTACGGCAAAGCGCTCGGCGAAGCCTTCCAGATCGCCGACGATCTGCTCGACGTGGAGGGCGACGCCGCCGCACTCGGCAAGCCGGCCGGCGCTGACGCCGCGCTCGGCAAGACCACCTTCGTCACCCAGCTCGGCATCGACGGCGCCAAGCAGCGCGTGAGCGACCTCTTGGCGCGCGCCGACGCCGCGCTGTCGGTGTTCGGGAACCGGGGCGACGTGCTGCGCGCAGCCGCCCGCTTTGTCGCCGAGCGCAAGAACTAGCTGAAAGCAAAGCGCGAAATGAGCAAGGAACTCGACGATCGCCTTGTTCGTTTCCGCAAGCTGCCGTTGCCGGTCCGCATCGTCGTGGGCCGGCCACGCACCTTCGTTTCGGTCGCGGTCGGCATCGCCGTCGCGCTGCTAATCCCCGGCTCGATGCGCCTCGTCACCCGCATGCTGGCCGGCTGGGACGCCTTCGCCGCGCTGTATCTCGTGCTCGCCTATGTGATGATGCTGCGCTGTGGCGTCGCCCACATCAAGCGCAGCGCCATATTGCAGGACGATGGCCGTTTCCTGATCCTGCTGCTGACCGCGTTCGGCGCACTGGCAAGCCTCCTGGCCATCGTATTCGAACTCGGCGCATCCAAGGGCAGCCCGGCCGGACTGGCGGTGGCAATCGTCACCATCACGCTGTCATGGACGGCGGTCCACACCGCGTTCGCGCTGCACTACGCCCACGAGTTCTACCGCGCCAAGACGCCCGGCGGATTGCAGTTTCCGAGCGGCGATGCGCATGCCGACGCCGATTATTGGGACTTCGTCTATTTCTCGTTCGTGATCGGCATGACCGCGCAGGTTTCCGACGTCGGCATCACCGACAAGATCATCCGCCGCACCGCGACCGTGCACGGCATCATCTCGTTCGTGTTCAACACCGCGCTGCTCGCCCTGATGGTGAACATCGCCGCGAGCGCGATCTAGCCGCTGCGCGCTAGAGGGTGATGAGATTAGGCTTGATCTGGAGCCGCGGCGGAAATTCACCTCTCCCTTGGGAGAGGTCGGCGCGTAGCGCCCGGTGAGGGGTTACGCTTTCTCATTGGAGCCGCGGCCTCTCACCCGATTTGCTGCGCAAATCGACCTCTCCCCAAATGGGGAGAGGTGAGCCCAGTCTGCGGTCCCGATTCAACCCAAGCTAATCCTGCTCTAGTTGCAGACCTCGACATTGCCGCCGCCGCGATACTCGAGATGGCAGCCGTGCCTGACCGGACGGCACAGATAGGCATCGCACATGATCTGACCGCTGCCGCCGGCTTCCGCCCTTGCGTGGCCCTGCGGGCGCGGAATTTCCGCGGACGGGATCTGTGGCTCGCGCTGCGGACGAGCTCAAGTTGCTTGTTTGACGCGTTTTTCTTCACGCGAACCGGTATCCACTTCGCTCGAAAACGCTCTAGCATGCAGGTCCGTTTACCAGAAGCAGCCGAGGTGCTTTGTGAGGCGCCTCACGATCCGCGACGGCGTGGACCATGCCATCCTGACTGTTAGTCGACGAAACAGACCGCCGGTTCGGATTTGGCTGGTCACGCGATTTCGTGCACGATCGCGGCGACAAGAACCGAGCCACGGAGGATGCAGGGCACAAGCGCGGCGGTTCCATCCGCCAGGGCCGGCAAGGTCCGCAGCATGGCAGAGCCCGCCTCACGACCGTTGCCGCGCAAGCGGACCAGGCCCCGGACAAGAACTGACACATGGATTGCCTTGGCGCGGACTTATTCCCCGCCTTGCGTGACGTGCTCCTGATATTGCGGCAGGTCGTCCCGTATCTCGTACCAGGGCGCCTTGGAGCCGACGAAGATATGCGCGGTCGGCCGGATCGTCGGCGCATCGCGCAGCGTACCCATCGTGACATGGACATAGGCGCCGTTGCGGACGCGCGAATAGAGCAGCGACCCGCAGCGGCCGCAATGCGCGTCGTGGGTGAGCTCGTCGCCGTAGATCAAAAGACCCTCGGCGCCGCTGGTGACGGTGAATTTTTCGCGCACGATTCCCGCGAACGGCTTGAACGCCGATCCCGTGGTCCGCCGGCAGTTCGAGCAGTGACAATTCAGCGCATAGCCAAACGCGTCGGCCACCTCGTAGCGCACGTCGCGGCAGAAGCATTCGCCGGTCAGGATCGTTTCGTTCGAGCTTGCATTCGAATTTGCAGATGCGGTCACAACTCACTCCTCACGCGGAATTTTATCGCCGGCCATGGCGCAATCCGGCGGTTCGGCTAAGTTCTAGCAGATCAAATCCTGCCGGGAGGACCAACCAATGAGCCAAGAACGAACCCAAGAACGATCCAGCGTCGAAAGCGTCGTGCAAACCTATTTCGACGGCCTCTACGAGAGCAATGCCGACAAGCTCGCGACGGCCTTTCATCCCAGCGCCGACCTGCGCTGGGTGGACAAGGGCGAGTTGAAGGTCCTCAGCGTGCCGGACTGGCTCGCTTTGGTGCGCAAGCGGCCGTCGGCGAAGGCCGAAGGCAAGCCGCGCGAGGACTTCATCGTCACCATCGACCGCTCCGACGACAACACCGCCTTCATCAAGGTGCGCTGCCAGCTGCCGCCGCGCTATTTCACCGACTATCTGGTGGCGATGAAGCTCGCCGACGGCTGGCAGATCGTCTCGAAGTCGTACCGTTACGACGTGCGGGACTGACCGGCGACCCCACCGCATCGCTGCAACGGCTTTATGACAGGCCCCGGCGGTCCGGCTCCGGCCGGACCGCATTGACTGGCGCTGGTTTCCGGGCGAATTGAGCCCGTCATGGAAGCCAAGTTTCAGATCTTTCTCACTTTGCTGGGCGTGCTGGCGGGAACCGCCCTGGTTGCCCGGCGGACCGACATCGCGCCGGCGATCCTGCTCCTGCTGGTCGGCATCGCGCTCGCCTTCGTGCCGGGCATGCCGTCGCTGGAACTGCCGCCCGAGCTCGTGCTTCTGGTGGTGCTGCCGCCGCTGATCTATTCGGCGAGCGTCGCGATGAGCTGGCGCGAGTTCAGGGCCAATCTGCGGCCGATCATCCTGCTCTCGGTCGGCTGCGTGATCTTCACCGCCTTCATGGTCGCGGCCGCGACCCACTATCTGATCGGGCTGCCCTGGAGCATCGGCTTCCTGCTCGGGGCGATCGTCGCGCCGCCGGACGTGGTCGCGCCGCTCGCGATCGCGCGCAAGCTCGGCATGCCCCGCCGCATCCTGGTGGTGCTCGAGGGCGAAGGGCTCGCCAATGACGCGACCGCGCTGATCCTCTACCGCTTCGCGCTCGCCGCCATCACCACCGGGCTGTTCTCGCTGCCGAAGGCGACCGGCACGTTCCTCGTCATCGTTGCCGGCGAGATCGCGTTCGGCACGGCGGTCGGCTGGCTCAGCCTGCGCGCGCGCCGCCGCGCCAGGGATCCGCAGGTCGAGATCACGCTGTCGCTGATCACGCCCTATCTCGCCTACTGGATCCCCGAGCATTTCGGCGGCAGCGGCGTGATCGCAACCGTCGCCTGCGGCCTCTATATGAGCTGGAACGGACCGCTGCTGATCTCGGCCGCGACGCGCCTGCAGGGCATCTTCTTCTGGGATTTGATCATCTATCTGATCGAGGGCCTGCTGTTCCTCTTGACCGGCTTCCAGATGCGCTCGCTGTACGAGAGGTCGAAGGCGTTCCCGCTGCACGACATCCTGACCGCCACCGCGCTGGTCGCCGTCATCGTGATCGTCGCGCGCTTCCTCTGGGTGTTCCCCGGCACCTATCTGCCGCGCTGGATCAGCGCCCGCGTACGCGAGCGCGATCCGCTGCCGTCATGGCGGGCGGTGTTCGTGGTCGCCTTCACCGGCGTGCGCGGCGCGGTGTCGCTCGCCGCGGCACTTGCGCTGCCGCTGACATTGCCCGGCGGCGAGGCCTTCCCGTATCGCGACCTGATCCTGTTCGTCGCCTTCGGCGTGATCTTCGTGACCCTGGTCGGGCTCGGCCTCGGATTGCCGCCGGTGGTGCGCGTGCTCGGCCTCGCCAAAGACGGCCGCAGCGAGCATATCGCCGAGCACGAGCAGGAAATCGAGGCGCGGCGCGAGGCGCTGAACGCCGCGCTGAAATCGCTCGACGCCATCACCGACGACCGCGAGCTCTCCGACGAGGTGATCAAACTGCTGCGCTCGCGCCACGAAATCCGCATCAACCAGCTGCCTGATACGCTCGATCCCGACAAGCACGACGTCTCCGCCGCCGGCACCGCGCTGACGCGGGAGCTGATCGCCTCCGAGCGCAAGTTCATCCACATGCTGCTGCGCGACGGCAAGATCACCGACGAGACCAGACGGCGCATCGAACGCGATCTAGACCTCGAGGAGGCCAGCCTCTCCAACCGGGAGTATCGCAGGATTCCTTTGTAGCCCCGATGTCGTCCCGGGCAAGCGCAGCGCGACCCGGGACCCATAACCACCGTTGCCGGTTTGGCGAAGGTTGGGGCCACAGCGTGCTTCGACAATTCGCGTCGGTGGTTATGGGTCCCTGCTTTCGCAGGGACGACGGCGAGAGTTACTCCGCCGCGGCGTTCTGACCGGGGCCGCCGACGAAGCCCGCGGGATCGCCGAACCGTTCGACCATCACGGCGGTGAGATCCTTGGTCTTGCTGGTGACGCAGGCGCCGGAGCGTACGGTGTAGCGATCCTGGTGCGCCACGTGCGGCGGCGCCTTGCCCTTTTGCAGCGCGCGGGCCGCCTCCATCACCAGCTTGCGGAAGTGCATGATGCCGAGATCGGTCGGGCCGAGATGCTCGCGGGTGCGGTCGGCGATCGGGCCCTGGCTGTCCTGCACCGCGGCGTCCTGCTCGGAGACGCCCTTGATCCCGGTGTAGCTCTTGGTCCGCTGCAGTTGGCGGTCGATCAGATAGTCGTTTGCCTTGTTGCGCAGTGGCACGTAGTTCTCGTCGACGACAGCCATCACGCCGTTGCCATTGGCATAGCCGTCGCGTTCGGCCTCGGTCAGCGGCCGGTGCGGATTCCACGCATAGGTGTAGATCCAGCAATTGGTGTCGCTGACCGGCACGAAAGTCTGGCCGAACATGTTCTCGCCCGGCAACGAGCTCGGCGCATAGCTGTGGAACGGCATCAGGAACTGGGCGATGCGCCAGTAGATGTTGTCGCTGCCGGTGAGCCGCCCGCCCGCGACCGTCAGGCCGGCCTCATGCGGATTGATCTTGATCACCGGCCGCGGATCCTCGGCGATCCAGCGCATGTGGTCGGTCGCGACCCGCGTCAGCGGGTTGACGAAATGCTTCTTGATGTCGAGGATTTCGTTCTCCTCCTTCTCGAAAGAGAGATGCGCGAAGGTGAAATGCGCGGTGTCGATCGAGCCTTCCACCGCCTGCACCCAGTTGCAGTCCTGCCACTTCTTGGTGACGAAGCGGTGCGAGGCCGGCAGCAGCGCCATCTCCAGCGCCGGCAATTCGGGCATCTGATCGGCGGGGCCCATATAGGCCCAGATCATGTCGCCCCATTCGCGCACCGGATAGGACTTGATGCGGATCAGGTCCTTGGCGTTGAGGTCCGGATAGGAGGTCGGCATGTCGACGCAGCGGCCGTCGGTGTCGAACTTCCAGCCGTGATAGACGCAGCGGATGCCGCATTCCTCGTTGCGGCCGAGCCAGAGATTGGCGCCGCGGTGCGGGCAATACTGATCGATGACGCCGACCACACCCCTCGAGTCGCGGAAGGCCAGCAGCTCCTCGCCCATGACAACGATCTTCTTCGGGTCGCTGTCCGGCTCCGGCAGCTCTTCCGACAGCAGCACCGGAATCCAGAACCGGCGCAGCAATTCGCCCATTCCCGTTCCGGCACCGGATTCGGTGAGGAATTTGTTGTCTTCGGCGCGGAGCATGGCGTTTCCCCGGTAGCTGTTTTTGATTTTCCCGGAGCTTGGCGTAGCGGATGCGCGGCGTCAATGCGATTGGCTGCGCGGCCGGCAGCCCCGTCCCGCGCGCTGATGGATTTACACCCGTTCTCTGCGCCGGCCGGTCCGCGCCCCCGCAACGGGGTTCAAGGCAAGCTGGCCCTCCGACTCACGGCTTCACGTAGGCCCATCCCTTCTCCTGCAGTTCCATCACGCGCACGACGCCGGACTTCACGACTTCCGCCTGCTTGATAATCGGGATCGACTTGTTCTCGGCCTTCTGCATCTTCTCCTGCGTGTTGCCGCAGGCCTTGAACGACACCTCGGGTGAACTGAGGGCCATTTCCTCGATGCGAGCCTTCACCGGCGACGTATCCTCGCGGAGCATGTGCAGGCCCGGGCCGAACGTGACCACCTCGACCTTCACCTTTTCGCCGAGGCCCCTGTAATATTCGGTGACGTTCGTTGCGTTGTTGAGCGTGAGATTCATGGCGGCAGGGTCATTGCTGTTCACCTGCAGGACCAGATGATGCTCCTTCCCTTTCGGCGCCTCCGCATCATGCATACGCGCATATGCGGCGCGCTTGCGCGTTTCGGCGGCGGATCGCGGCGTTTCAGATTTCCGGGCGTCGCTCGCCGGGGTAGTCGCGGATTGCGCGGTCGGCACCCAGTATTTCCCACCTTGCTCGGCCACCGCCAGGGACGTCGAAGCCAGCACAGCGATGGCACCCATCGCAATGAATTTCGCAGCAGATCTAAAATTGCGCATCAAGCATCTCCATCTCGAAAAATCGTCGAACACAGTTCTCAATTGCTGGGCCTTGCGACAGCGAGCGGCCATTTGCAGATCGCGGCCATCCTCGCTCGCATCGCGTCCAGCCCCGCGAGCGAGAATCTTGCGTCATAGGCAGCCCCGGTACCGGGTGAGAGGCGGACAACAAGGACCGCGTTATCGGGAAGCGATTGCAACAAGCGAACCGCATCGCCTGCGACGGCGACGCCGGAACCAAACGCCGACACAGTTGCCGCGACCTGCGTCGGCTGACCGTCGTTGATGCGATAGGAGATCGCATAGCCGTCGCCGCGGCCCGAGATAGCCGGTCCCGCGAAGGACAATTCGGTCCGCCCGCCGCGACACCGGATCGACAGCTTGATCGACGATTCGACCGAATCGAATGTCGTCGCAGTGGCGATTGGTGAATAATCGACGGGCGACGTCGTCTCGCTGATCGTCCAATTACCGGCTCTCGACGCCTCGCGGCGGGGCGGCGCAGTGGCGTGCGACAGCTTGTCGAGGCATTCCAGGCGCGCTTCACGTTGCAGCTGGGAACAGGCGCGTAGCTGTGCCATGGGGTCTTCCATCCCTTGCGCCAGGGCAACGCCGTTGACGGCGGTGGTTGCGGCAAGCAGCGGGACGGCGAGCCTGGTCATTGCGATGCCCGTGCCGACTGACGATCGAGCCACGCCTGCGCGGCAGGAAAGCGCGTGAGACCGGGCACCGTCGCTCCGAGGTTGATCGATTTCCACTTCGGGTCGAAGCCCGGTCCTTGCAGCCTGTCGATACGCGAGAACAGATGATCGACGAAGCGTGCAACACGCTCGAAGCGGTTGGTGTTGGCCGGCCAATTGAAGGCAACGAGAGCGGTCGGCACGGCGATCGTGGTGATGCGGTCACCCGGTTTGATCAGATTTGGATAGTCGGCGGCATCAAGAGCTGCCGGCAGATAATAGTCCTCGAACTTGCTGTCATACGGCACGGGCAGGAACTTGAAGCCCGATTCAAACCGACCTTTCACAAAGGCATCGACCGGCTTCGAGGTAATGAAGACGACGGCCGCCATTTCGCCTTTCCGCATCTGCTCGAGTGCGATCTGGTGCGGAATGAAGGTCTTCTCGACGTCGATGCCGAGACGACTGAAGATCAGCGGACCTGAATAGGCTGCGGCGGTGCCCTGGTTGTTGAAGTTCACCTTCTTGCCGGCGAGATCGCTCAGGCTCTGGATCTCCGGCCGAACGAAGATATGCAGTTCGGACGGAAACAGGTTCAGGACATAAGCGATCCGTCGCTGGATGTCCGGCACCTGGCTCTTGTATTCCTCAAGTGCGTCGGAATTGATGATCGCCGCGTCGATGCCGCGCAAATACAGCAGCGAGTTGAGATTCTCCACGGCCCCTCGCGTCACCACCGGCAAAACGTGCAAATTGTCGCCGTCATCTGTCACACGGGCTATCTCCGCGGCCAGGCGGATCGGCGCGCCCTCGAGAAGACCGCCGGCGAGGCCGACGACCCAGGCATTCATGGCCAGAACTTCAGGCTTGGGCGGAGGCGGTTCGGCCCGGATCAAGCGAGCCTTTTGAGGCTGACCATGTTGCGGCCGCGCATCCGCTGTGGGCGACTGCGGCGCGACGAGCAGCGATACCAGGGCCGCAAGCAGAAACAGTGGACGTAATCCGGCAGACCTTTTCATCGACCAGCTCCCTTGCACGACATCCCGTCAGCGCGTTCGTTCTTGCTCTATAAAGGCAGCGAACGCAGCGCCTCGAATCGCGCCTTTGCCTCCTTGATTCCACTCGGCCTCAGCCTTCGCGTAGAGATCGCGGGCCTTGGTCGCATCGCCGCGCGTTCCATGCGTTCCCCAGGTCGAGAGCTGCAGCAATTCAATATCTCGCCGTGCCATCGCGCGTTCGCGGGCGAGCGCGTCCGCGCTTGGCGCTTGTTTGGCTGCAGCAGCGTTAACCGCAGCGCTCGTCTTTGCTTGTGCCAGGTGCAGGGAATTGCCGGCGATGCCGTTGGACTGCGCGTGCGCGCCGCCGCCGGAACCGGGCACATCCGAAAGACACGTCACGGCGAGGGTTGCTGCGAACCATAGCAGAGCCGCCCGGCGTATCATCCTCGGAGCAAATGGCGCTCGATCCGATCTGACGCGCGAGCCGGCACTTTCACAAGCTGAGTTCCCGTCGACGCGGATGACGATGCTCTCATGTCTGCGCGCGTCCAGTATCACCTGCCGCATGGTGATATCGCCCATTATGATCGGGCATCATAGGGCTCACCGGCTCACGGATACTATGACCCGCAAGGATTACCCCTGTTAACCGCATCGCTTTGGGCAGATTGAAGCATCGAGCTCAGCCGCGGCCGGCGCGACAGCGCAGAGCCAGCGCCGTCCTCACACCGGCCGCTCGCCCTTCACCGTCACGCGGGTACCGGAGCGGGTGTGCGGCCAGTAGTCCCACATCGCCCGGTGCTGGGCGCAGCGATTGTCCCAGAACGCGATCGCGTTCTCGGTCCAGCGGAAGCGGCACTGGAACAGCGGGTTCTCCGCATGCTGGTAGAGATAGGCCAGCATGGCATCGCTCTCGTCGCGCGGGATGCCGACAATGAAGCGGGTGAAGCCGCGATTGACGTAGAGGGATTTCTTGCCGGTCACCGGGTGGGTACGGACCACCGGATGCTCGGCGCGGGGATATTCCCGTTTGTCGGCGACGCCGTAATTGGCGTAGAGCCCACGATAGGTCTGCTCGCCGTCATGCAGCGCGGTCAGCCCGTCGAGATAGGCCTTCATGCGGTCCGACAGCGCCTCATAGGCGGCGTACATGTTGGCGAACAGCGTGTCGCCGCCGCGCGGCGGGCACTGCTTGATGTAGAGGATCGAGCCCATCGGCGGCTCGAGGTCGCAGGACACGTCGGTGTGCCAGCCCTCGCCGTTGGCGCGCGGAGAATCCTTGTCGGCATAGATCTTCATCAGCGCCGGATCGCCCTCGTTGGGCGCGGCCGGGTGCACGTGCAGCTCGCCGAACTTGCGGCCGAAGGCGAGGTGCTGCTCGGGGCTGATGTGCTGATCGCGGAAGAAGATGACGAGATTTTCGGCGAGCGCGCGATGGATCTCGTCCATCTGCCGGTTGGAGCGCGCATCGTCGCCAACCAGCTTCGCAATATCGACGCCGGAGATTTCCGCACCGATGATCGGCGTCAGCTTCTCGACGCCGATGGTCTCATAGGGCTCGGATTGGTCGGCGAGGTGGCGGTAGCGCGGACCCTGCTTGCCGGACAGCGAGCTCATGGGCGTTCTCCCGATGGTTCTTGATTGGGAGCATCGTAGCCCGGATGGAGCGAAGCGCAATCCGCGCAGCAAGCATACCCGTTGTCCCGGACAAGCCAACGGGTCGGCGCGGAGCGCCGCCCGATGACAGGCTCCGCGAAGCGGAGCGCAGATCCGGGATCCATAACCACAGGATCGGGTTTTGCGAAGACTGGTAACTCACATCTCGTGCCATAACCACGTCTTGTGGTTATGGGTCCCGGCCTTCGCCGGGACGACGGTTGAGTATGGGTTACGCGCGGAGTGAAATTACTCCGCGGCGCCCGCCGGCTCCGGCAGCTTGGCGCCGCTGCCGTAACGCTGGTCGATATAGTCGATCACCAGCGCCTTGAAGTCCGCGGCGATGCCCGGACCGCGCAGGGTGCGGAACTTCTTGCCGTCGACGAAGACAGGCGCGGCCGGCGCCTCGCCGGTGCCGGGCAGCGAGATGCCGATATTGGCGTGCTTGGATTCGCCGGGGCCGTTGACGATGCAGCCCATCACCGCGACGTTGAGCTGCTCGACGCCCGGATATTTGGTCTTCCAGGCCGGCATCTCGTCGCGGATGAAATCCTGGATCGAGCGCGCCAGCTCTTGGAACGTGGTCGAGGTGGTGCGGCCGCAGCCCGGGCAGGCCGCAACCAGCGGCACGAAGGTGCGGAAGCCCATGGTCTGCAGCAATTCCTGCGCGACCTGCACTTCCAGCGTGCGGTCACCGCCGGGCTCCGGCGTCAGCGAGATGCGGATGGTGTCGCCGATGCCCTGCTGCAGGAGAATGCCGAGCGCGGCCGAGGAGGCGACGATGCCCTTCGAGCCCATGCCGGCCTCGGTGAGGCCGAGATGGATCGCGTAATCCGAGCGGCGCACGACTTCCTGATAGACCGCGATCAGATCCTGCACGGCGGAGACCTTCGCCGACAGGATGATCCTGTTCTTGGGCATGCCGAGCTCTTGGGCGCGGGCGGCCGACAGCAACGCCGACTGCACCATCGCCTCGCGGGTCACCGCGCGGGCATCGCGCGGATTGGCCGACGCCGTGTTCTCGTCCATCAGCTTGGTGAGCAGCTCCTGGTCGAGCGAGCCCCAATTGGCGCCAATGCGCACCGGCTTGTTGTTCTTGTTGGCGATCTCGATGATGTCGGCGAACTGGGTGTCGCGCTTGTTCTTGAAGCCGACATTGCCGGGATTGATGCGGTACTTGTCGAGCGCCTCGGCGCAGGCCGGATACTCGGCGAGCAGCTTGTGGCCGATATAGTGGAAGTCGCCGATCAGGGGCGTGGTGATGCCGAGCTTGCGGAGGCCGTCACGGATGTGCGGCACGGCCGCAGCGGCTTCCTCGCGGTCGACGGTAATGCGCACCATCTCGGAGCCGGCGCGAGAGAGCGCGGCGACCTGGGCGATGGTGCCCTCGATATCGGCGGTGTCGGTGTTGGTCATCGACTGCACGACGATCGGCGCGCCGCCGCCGACGGCGACGTTGCCGACCATGACCTGCGTGGTGTGGTGCCGCGGCGCGGGACCGGCGACGTCGTCTTGCGGCAAAATCTCGGGCTTGTTCATGGCGTCTCGAATATCAGGTTTTGGTGACATTCACCAAGGGGACGATGGGCCTCGCGCGCGGCGGGCCAAACGGTGATGTTTCGGAGTGAATTCAACAGCTTATGGCGCCGATTGAGGCCAAACGCAAGCCATGCAGCGGCGTCCTGCATGCTCTGGCTATATTGGGCCGAATTGGGGTGAATCAAAGGGCAAAGTGACAGCTTTTCATGTGACCTGGCGGACTCCTTCCGGTTTGAACATGATCTTTCCGAAAAACCGGTACCCACTTTTTCGGATCATGCTCTAGCATCCCCTTAAGATCATTCCGGGAGGGCGCGACATGGCCGGCCATAGCGAGCTGATCACCACGGCGGAACTTGCCGACATCCTGACCCGACCGGAGCTACGCCTGTTCGACTGCACGACCTATCTGGAGCCGGCCCCGGCCGGCAGCGGCGTTCCCTATATTGTCGTCTCGGGCCGCCAGACGTTCGAGGCCGGCCACATCCCGGGCGCGAATTTTCTCGATTTACAGGCCGAGTTCTCCGACCCCCGCACCGAGCTGCGCTTCATGATGCCGCCGACGGCCCAGTTCGAGGCCGCGTTCGGCCGGCACGGCATTTCGGCCGGCAGCCGCGTGGTGCTCTATTCGATCGGCACGGCGATGTGGGCGACGCGGTTCTGGTGGATGCTGCATTCGCTGGGCTTTGACGGCGCCGCAGTGCTCGACGGCGGCATCGACAAATGGACCGCCGAGGGACGCGACATCGAGACCGGGCTTGCCGGCGGCTATCCGCAGGCGACGTTCTCGGCGCGGCCGAAGGGCGGCATGTTCGTCGGCAAGCGCGACGTGCTCGCCGCGACCACGGAGCGCGACACCGTGATCGTCAATGCGCTCGGCCCGCAATTCTATAAGGGGCTGGAGCCGAGCCGTTACGGCAGGCCCGGCCGCATCCCCGGCAGCGTCAGCGTGCCGGCGGCAACCCTGATCGATCCCAAGAGCAAGACGTTCGTGCCGCTTTCGGAGGCGGAGGCAACCTTCGCCGCGCAAGGCATCACCAGGGACAAGCGCGTCGTCGCCTATTGCGGCGGCGGCATCTCCGCGACCATCGACCTGTTCCAGCTGCATCGGCTCGGCTACGACAATCTCACGCTCTATGACGGGTCGATGGGCGAATGGGCAAAGGATGAGTCTTTGCCGATCGAAGTGGGGTAGTGGATGGGGCGTGAAGCCTCCTCCTTCGTCGTCCTGGCTTTCGCCAGGACGACGCTGAATGTTTGGCGCCCCTGTGAATCACACACCCGCGCTTTTGCTCGTCGGGTTATTTGTTGCGAGGGCGCGCGCTCTCTAACTCGTCATTCCGGGGCGCGCGAAGCACGAGCCCCGGAATCCATTCTCCACGAATGATGCGGCTCAATGGATTTCGGACTCTCGCCTACGGCGAGCACCGGAATGACGCATGGAGAGAGCGCCCCGGAATGATAGGGAGATCACGCCGGCACGTTCGGATCCGGTGTCACCTTCGGGTCGGGCTTGTTGACGAGATAAAGTCCCGCGATCACAAGCAGCGCCGCGACGCCGAACACAGGGGTCAGCGTGTCGTGCATGATGAAATAGGCGGCGACCACGCCGAACAGCGGCGTGACAAAGGTGAAGGCCGAGAGCTTGCTGGCCGAATAGGTCTTCACCATCGCAAACCAAATGACAAAAGTGCAGCCCACCACCCAGACCGCCTGATAGGCGAGCAGCGAGATCGACAGCGCGCTCGGCACGTGCTCGATCCGCTCGCCGGCGATCCAGGCGGCGAACCCGAGAATCGGAATCGAGATCGCGACCTGGTAGCCGAGCGCCTTTTCCGGCGCGGCCTTGCGCAACTGCGTGCCCTTGGCGACCAGCGTGGTCGCCGCCCACAGCGCGCCGCCGCCGACCACCATGAGGTCGCCGAGCAGCACCTTGGCATCGACATTCGGCTGCGGCACGCCGATCGCGAGCGCGACGCCGGCAAAACTTAACGCCAATCCGCTCCACTGCACGGTCGAGAGACGCTCGCCAAGGAATTGATGCGAGCCGAGCGCGACGAAGAACGGCGCGGTGTAGAGGAAGACCGAGGCGCGCGAGGCCGAGGTGAAGACGAGCCCGGTGAAGATCAGCACGAACTCGCAGCCGAACATCAGCCCGGCGATTACGCCCGGCAGCAGCGTGCCGTCGCGCTCGAAGAATTTGACGCCGCGCAGGCGGCCGACGATCAGCATGACCGGCAGCGCGCCTGAGGAGCGGATCAGCGCCTGCAACATCGGCGGCACATCAGGCAGCGCGAGCTTCACCGCCAGCTGGTTGAAACCCCAGCTCACGCACAGCATCAGCATCAATGCGATGGCGCCGGGCGGCAACCCGTGGCCGACGCTGACGGGCCTCGTGACGTGGGCTGTGATCGCTTGGGTCGACATGTTTCCTCGCGGGCCGGCTTGCTGCCGTTGTTGTTGCTATCGACTGGTTGCCCTCCCTCGCCCCGCTCTTGCGGGGAGAGGGTCGGGGTGAGGGGCTGTCTCCGCAAATTCGATGGAGGCGAGCGCGTGGAAAGCCCCCCTCACCCGAAATTCGCTCACGCGAATTTCGACCTCTCGCCGCAAGCGGGGCGAGGTAACTCTGAAGCTGCGCCGATGAGCCAGAACCATCCGCGCATCACGCCTTCTGGCAATGCGCGCAGGTGCCGGCGATCTCGACCACGGAGAGCTTCGGGATGAAGCCCGAGGCCCGCGCCGCGGCGGTCAGGCTTTGCGCGACGGGGGCGGCGGGAATTTCGCCGACCGAGCCGCAATGGTCGCAGATCAGGAACGCCACCATCGAGGTCTCGTCGTGGTCGTGCGCGCAGGCGAGGAAGGCGTTGCGGCTCTCGATGCGGTGAACGAGGCCGTTCTCCATCAGGAAGTCGAGCGCGCGATAAACGGTAATCGGTGCCGGCCGCGGCATCGTCTTGGCCAGTTCGTCGATCACCTCATAGGCGCCGAGCGGGCGATGGCTCGACAGCAGCGCCTGCAGCACCTGGCGCCGGATCGGGGTGAATTTCTGGCCGCGGCGCGCACAGACCTGCTCGGCATGCGCCATCGCGTCCGCGGCGCAGCGGCCGTGATCGTGGTCGGGGGCAGGAAATGTCGGCTTGGCCAGGCTCATTGCCCGGATATGTAGCATTTCTGCTCCCGTTCCCATAGCCCGGCCCAAGCCCGGTACCGAAGCCCAATACCCAAGGCCGGTACCTAAGCCAGTCCCTCACCGCCTTGCAGCCATGTGCACCATGCGGGGCAGCCTCCCGTTAACCTGGCATGCAGAATTCATAAGCAAGCTTATTATATTGCAAGCTTATGGAGACAGCATTGATGCGCAGTTCCGTGGACGCGAACTTCATGTTTACGCTCGGCGAATTGTTCCGGCTGATCCGCGTCTACGCCGACAAGGAGGCCGCGCGCTACGGCATCACCCGTGCGCAATGGGCCGTGCTGTCGAAGGTGGAACGCCAGGAGGGGCTGAAACAGACCGAGCTCGCCGAGTTGCTCGAGATGCAGCCGATCACCCTGACGCGGCTGATCGACAAGCTCTGCGACAATGACTGGATCGAGCGCCGCAGCGACGAGAACGACCGCCGCGTCAACCGCCTCTATCTGAAAAAGGCCGCGCGCCCGCTGCTCGGGAAGCTGGCCGGCCTGCGCTCCGAAATCACCGCGACCGCGCTCGAGGGCATCAGCCCTGCCGACGCGCATCGCCTGCTCACTCAATTGGAATCGATCAAGGAAAACGTTCGCAATGCCATCCAAAACCCAGCCGGCGAGCCCTCCCGAAAGGAACAACGCTATGGCTGAACCCGTCCTCAAGCTGGCCCCTGAACAGAAGAGCAATCCGGGCGTATCAGCGCCGTCGGGCAAGGCGAGCCGCGCGCCGCGCCGGCGCCTGATGGCGGGCCTGCGGCGCTATCGCCGGGTGCTGCTGCTCGTCGTGCTGCCGATCGTCGCGGTGATCGGCGGCGGCGTGTTCTATCTCAATGGCGGCCGCTATGTCGGCACCGACGACGCCTATGTCGGCGCGCAGAAGGTGCTGATCACGCCGGAAATCTCCGGCAAGATCGACAAGATCGTCGTGAAGGAAGGCCAGCACGTCAGGAAGGGCGACGAGCTGTTCGAGATCGATCCGGTGCCGTTCCGCCTCGCGGTCGACCAGGCCAAGGCGGCGCTCGACCAGACCAAGACCACCTATGACAATCTGGTCGACAACATCAAGATCAACACCAGGATGCTGGAATTCGCCCAGCAGAGCATCGAACTGAAGAAGAAGGACGTCGATCGCAAATCGACGCTCGCCAAGCAGAATTTCGGCTCGCAGCTCGACCTCGACAACGCCGCCAACGCGCAGGTCACGGCCGAGAGCCTGGCGCAATACATCAGGCAGCAGATCTCCAACGCCAAGACGCAATTGCTCGGCGATGTCGATTTGCCGATCGAGCGATTCCCGCCCTACGCCCAGGCCAAGGCCAAGCTCGACGACGCCCAGCGCAATCTCGATCACACCGTGCTGCGCGCGCCGATGGACGGCGTGGCGACCCAGGTCGACCAGATCCAGCTCGGCCGCTTCGTCGCCGCGGGCGCGCCGGTGTTCTCGGTGATCGACGTCGACCATCCTTGGGTCGACGCCAATCCGAAGGAAAGCGACTTCACCTATGTCGCGGTCGGCCAGCCGGTGACGCTCGACGTCGATGCGTTCCCGAACCACGAATTCAAGGGCAAGATCGGCTCGCTGTCGCCCGGCACCGGCGCGCAGTTCGCGATCCTGCCGCCACAGAACGCCACCGGCAACTTCGTCAAGGTGGTGCAGCGGGTGCCGGTGCGGATCTACTTCGACGAGAACGATCCGTTCGTGAAGAAGCTGAAGGCCGGCATGAGCGTCTACGCGACGATCGACACCAATCACCGCCGCACGCTGGCCGGCCTGCTCGGACTGCGCTCAGCCTCCGCGCACCCGGACCACGAGTAGGATGAAATGCGGTCGATAATCGACCGCAGAGACAGTGCGCTCCCTCTCCCGCTTGCGGGGGAGGGCTGGGGTGGGGGCTCTCTCCACGAGTCACCTTGCGGAGAGAGCCCCCACCCGGCGCTACGCGCCGACCTCCCCCGCAAGCGGGAGAGGTGACCCCCGACACATTCGACAAAGCGAGACCGACCTGAATGAATGCACCGTCACCATCCGCCGTGCCCGGCCTGCGCCGGAACATGGTGACGATCTGCGCGATGACCGCGACGATCATGCAGGCGCTCGACACCACGATCGCCAACGTCGCGCTGCCCTATATGCAGGGCTCGCTGTCGGCCTCGCAGGACCAGATCAACTGGGTGCTGACCTCCTACATCGTCGCGGCCGCGATCATGACCGCGCCGGTGGGCTGGATCGCCAACCGCTTCGGCCGCAAGCGCATCTTCATCATCTGCTCGGCCGGCTTCACCGTCGCCTCGGTGTTCTGCGGTCTGGCCCAGGACATCAACCAGATGGTGCTGTTCCGCCTGTTGCAGGGCGTGTTCGGCGCGGCGCTGGTGCCGCTGTCGCAGGCGGTGATGCTGGATTCCTACGCGCTGCATGAGCGCGCCAAGGCGATGTCGATCTGGGGCATGGGCGTGATGATGGGTCCGATCATGGGCCCCTCGCTCGGTGCCTGGCTGACCGAGACCTATTCGTGGCACTGGGTGTTCTTCGTAAATCTGCCGTTCGGCGCCTTCACCGTGCTCGGCCTCGCGGTGTTCATGGACGAGACCAGGCAGGACCTCAACCTGCGCTTCGACTGGTTCGGCTTCGGCGCGCTCGCGGTCGCGATCGGCGCGCTGCAACTCGCGCTCGACCGCGGCGAGCAGCTCGGCTGGCTGGAATCCAACGAGATCATGATCGAGTTCATTGTGGCGGCGGTCGGCGCCTACTTCTTCTTCGCCCATTCGCTGACCACCGACAAACCGTTCATCCAGTTCGCGATCTTCAAGGACCGCAATTTCCTCGGCGGCGTCGTGTTCATGACGGTGATGGGCCTCGTGCTGTATTCGACCATGGCGCTGTCCTCGCCGTATCTGCAGAACGTGGTCGGCTATCCGATCATCACCGCCGGCCTGTTGCTGGCGACCCGCGGCGCCGGTACCTTCGTCGCGATGATGCTGGTCGGCCGCCTGATGCGCTACATCGAGGCGCGCACGCTGATCATCTCCGGCCTGGCACTGACCGCGGCGTCGCTGTTCCAGATGACCGGCTGGACCGACATGACGCAGGCGAGCGAGATCATCGTCGTCAGCGTGATCCAGGGCTTTGGCTTCGGCCTCGTGTTCGTGCCGCTGTCGACGGTGGCGTTCCTGACGCTGCCCAACCAGCTGCGTACCGACGGCACCTCGATGCTGACGCTGTTCCGCAACGTCGCAAGCTCGATCGGCATCTCGATCGTGATCGCGCAGCTGACGGAAGGCGGGCGGCGGATCTACGCAAAGCTGTCGGAGCAGATCAATCCGTTCAACCACGCGCTGCAGATGCCCGACGTATCCGGCATGATCAACCTCAACACCGATGCCGGCCGCGCGATGGCCGACAGGATGGTGGCGGCGCAGTCGCAGATCATCGCATTCTCGCACGACTACCAGCTGGTGATGCTGTTCATCCTGGTCTCGATCCCGCTCGCACTGATGATCGGCTCGACCAAGGCCACGCTGCGCGCGCAGTCGGCGCCGCCGGATCATGCCGCGGTGATGGAGTAGGTTGCGGCCTGTTCTCTCCGAGCCCCGGAGCAAACTATCCAACCGTCATCCTGAGGAGCGCGCTCTTGCGCGCGTCTCGAAGGATCGACGGCCACCAGCGGGGCCGTGCATCCTTCGAGGCTCGCAAGAGCTCGCGCCTCCAGCGACAAAGGCGAAGCCTTTGCGCGGGGATGACGGGATTGGTGGCGAACCCCTACCAACGAGTGAAGAACCGCAGCCGCAACCGCGTTGACTTTCCGGGGCCTCCTCCCAATACTCCGCGAAAAACAAATACCCGTCGCGAATGACGGCTTCAGGGAGGACGCGATGCCGACTTCACGCAGGACGCTGCTGAAGACTTCAGCGGCTGCCGCCGCTGCTTTCAGCTTCGATTGGACACGCGCGCAGGCGCAGGCCGAAACGGTCCGGATCGGCGTGATCTACGACCTGACCGGCCCGTTTGCCGCCGGCGGCTCGGTCGCCTCCTCGATCGGCACGCAGATCGCGATCGATCTCGTCAATGAGAAGGGCGGCATCGGTGGTAAGTACAAGATCGCCCCGGTCAATGTCGATTCCCAGAGCAAGCCTGATGTCGCGATCAACGAGGCCAATCGCCTGATCGACCAGGAGAAGGTCGACATCCTCAACGGCGTGTTCGCGAGCTCGCACGCGGTGCCGCTCGCCGCCAAGGTCGAGCAGCAGAAGCGGATCCTCTGGATCACGACCGCGGTCTCGACCGCCGTGTTCAAGGACAAGAACCTGCAATACGTGTTCCGCGCGCAGATCCATTCCGACCAATACGGCCAGGCCTTCGGCGGCTTCCTCGCCGAGCACGCCAAGGCCAGGCTCGGCATTGAGCCGAAGGACGTCAAGGTCGCGCTGATCCATGAGGACGGTCCCTACGGCGTCGGCGTTGCCGCCGCCGACGAGATGTTCGCGAAGGAGGCCGGGCTGCAGGTCGTGCTCAAGGAGGGTTATTCGGCCTCCGCGCCCGATCTCTCGGTGCTGGTGACCAAATTGAAGCGCGCCAAGGCCGACATCATCTCGCATGCCGGCTACAACCCCGATATCACGCTGTTCCTGCGCCAGGCGCGCGAGAGCGGACTGAAATTCAAGATGCTGTTCGGTGCCGGCGCCGGCTACAGTCAGCTCGACAAGCTGCGCACGACATTCGGCGCCGACATCGACAATTTCTGCAACATCGACCCCGTTCCGGCGCAGTTGCTCGATCCCGCCAAGCTGGCGCCGGGGGTCGGCGATCTCACCAAGGTGATGGTCGCGCGCTACCGCGAGAAGACCAGCGCCACCGAAGTGCCGCCGCACTGCTCGATGGGCTTCAACCAGACCTGGGTGTTGCTCAACAATGTGCTGCCGGTCGCCAAGGAGAAATATGGCGGCTTCGATCCCGAGGCGATCCGCAAGGCGGCGCTCGATGTCGACATCCCGCCCGGCGGCACCATCCAGGGCTATGGCGTGAAATTCTATCCCCCGGGCACGCCGATGTCCGGCCAGAACGAGCGGTCGACGCCAGTCGTGATGCAGAACGCCGGCGAGCGCATCACCGTGGTGTGGCCGACCAACATCAGGACGCAGGATCCGGTATTCCCGCTGCCGAAGGGCTCGGTGTACGGGGCGTAGCGTTCGCGCGTTTGTTGGGGCGAGTTGGGAACCAGCCCCGTCATCCTGAGGTGCGAGCCTCTTCGGCGAGCCTCGAAGGATGCGCGGCCCCACTCTGGCCGATTCATCCTTCGAGGCTCGCTCCGCTCGCACCTCAGGATGACGGGGCTGGCATATGCACACATGAGACGAGAGCAATCATGCTGCTTTTCGCGCGCACCTACAGCACCACCCGCTTGCCCTCATCCGCGGCCCAATAGCCGGCGTAATTCACCTTCGTCGTCTCATACGCCAGCGCAAGGCCGGCGAGCGGCGCGCGGCCGGTTGCGACGCACTCCATGAAATCCTGGATCTCCTGCAGGTAGCCGCGGGTCCATTCCTCCTCGAGGCAGACATATTGCCAGCCGGTTTTGCGATCGACCTTCTCGGTGATGTAGACGGAGGCAAGCTTCTCCTCGGAGGTCTGGTAGCTCACGAGATGCGTGTTCGGCGTGATGTTGGCGAACAGCGAGCCGCCCGAGGTGTAGGTCTCGATCAGATTGCGCACGCCGCCCATGATCATGTCGCCGGAAAACACCGTGGCCTTGGTGCCGTCGGAGAAGGTCGCGGTCAGCGTGCCCCAATCCTCGACGTCGACCGGATTGGCCTTGATGTAGGTGCGCTCCTCGGGCCTGAGACCGGCGGTGACATTGCCGACATCGCAGGTGACGCTGGCAACGTGTATCGCCTCGCCGCGCGCGCGTGCCTCGACCTGCTTGAGATAGAGCACGGCCGACAGCGGATGGCAGCCCATCCGGATCAGCGAGCCGCCGCCGGTCATCGCCCACTCTGCGGCATGCGCCGCATGCGAGCCGGAATGGCTCTCCTCGCCCTTCATGAACAGGATCTTGTCGCCTGTCGCGCGGATGATCTCGGCTGTCTTGGTCACCGCCGGTGCGTAGATCCAGTCCTCGGCGTACATGAACAGATTTCCGCTGCGCTCGATCGCGGCGCGGGTCTGCTGCATCTCCTCCATCACGCGCTGGTACATCAGCGCCTTCGGGACGTGCTTGCCGATCGGCGCCTTGTCGCCATCGCGGCCGAAATAGCCGCTGAACGGCTTCTCGCAGATCACGTGCTTGCCGGCCTGCATGGCGTCGACGATCATCGCGGCATGGAGGTTGGGCGGCGTGCAGATGTCGATGACGTCGATATCACGGTCGGCGACCAGTTCGGCGAAGCTGCGATAGGCGTTCGGGATTTCGTGCTTGCGCGCGAACTCGACCACGTGATCGCCGCGCGCCGCGACCGCCCTCACCTCGACATCGACGCCATAGACCCGCCGATACGCAACCATGTGCAGCTCCGACACGAAGCCGCAGCCGGCCAGGCCGATTCTGATTTTTGTCATTGATGTCTCCGCCCTTCAAGCGGGCGGAGAGTAGCGTGCAGCCATCACGGCGTCGAACGCATTTCCCATCGCCGCATGCGACGGCGCCAGTCCCGTGAACAGCTTGAATGCATCGGCCGAGGCGTTGATCGCGAGGTCCCGTCCGGTCAGGACGCTTGCGCCCTTGGCTTTGGCCGCTGTCAGCAGCGGCGTCCAGAGCGGCGTGTAGACCGCGTCGGCAACCCACATCGAGCGATGCAGCAGCGCATCCGGCACCGGCGTCTCGCGGCTCGGCAGCATCCCGACCGGCGTTGCATTGACCAAGCCCACGGCGCCGTCCACCGCGATCGCGACGCTGCTGGCGTGGACCGCGTGGTGATCCCGCAGCTGGGCCGCAAGCTGCGCGGCATTGGCGGCATCGGCGTCGAAGATCCTGATCCCGGCGACGCCGAGGCCGGCGAGCGCGAAGGCGATCGCCTTGCCGACGCCGCCGGCACCGATCAGCGCGATCGGGCCGCGCGGCGCTGACGCAAGCAGCGGTTCGATCGCACGCGCAAACCCCGTCGCATCGGTGTTGTGTCCGATCAGCCGGGCGCCACTGGCGACGATGGTGTTGACCGCGCCGATCGCGCGCGCATCGGGTGCGAGGTCATCGAGCAGATCGACGACCGCCTCCTTGTAGGGAAAGGTGACGTTGACGCCGGCAAAGCCGAGCCGCCTGACGCCCTCCAACATCGCACGCAGATCGTCGCGCCCGGCGCCCTTCACCTCGATGAGCTGGTAGTGACAGTGAACGCCGAACGCGGCGGCCGCCTGCTCGTGCATCGCCGGCGCCGCCGAATGCGCGATCGGATACCCGATCAGACCGGTCAGGAAACGGTCGCGCATTGTCCCCCACGTTGGCAGTGCTCAGCTGATGCGGTCGAGCCGAGCATAGCTGTCTTCCATGCCGTGCTCCATGCCGGTCGCGAGCATCGCCGCGCGCGTCTCGGCATCCGGCAAGGTCATCCGCATCGTCATCACGGTGCCGCTGCCGTCGGGCGCAAACCGCGTCTCGACATGATTGTCCGGCGTCGGGTCCGGCAGATGCATGCGCTCGACATGCACGATGCGGCTGAACGGTTCGAGCACGACATACTCGCCGGTCAGATGAAAGCCGCCGCCCCTGCCGTCGGTCCATTCGTAACGGATCTTGCCGCCGGGCCTGAGCTCGCTGATGCAGACCGGCATGGCCCAGCCTTCCGGGCCGAGCAGCCACTTCTGCAGCAGCTCCGGCTCGGTATGCGCGCGATACACCGCTTCCGGAGGAGCGACGAAGCGCCTGGTGACAACGATATAGCGGTCGCCTTCGGTCTTCAGCGTCAACTTGCTCATGGGATACCCTTCACTTCTCAGGCTTCATGGCGGCCAGCACTCCGTCCAGCCGGTCGTAGTTGGTTTCCAGCGCCCGCCTGAGCATGCCGAGCCATTGATCGATCTCGGCGACCGCCGTCGGCGCCAGCCGGCACGGCCGCTTGGTGCCCTCAGCGCGCCGCACGATCAGGCCCGCGCCCTCGAGCACCTTGAGGTGGCGGGAGATCGCGGGCTGGGTCAGCTCGAACGGCTCGACCAGCTCCATCACCGTCGCCTCGCCGAGGGCGAGACGCGCGAGGATCGCCCGGCGGGTCGGGTCGGCGAGCGCGGAGAAGGCGGCGTCGAGGTTGGGCATGCTCAATCTCATCTCAGTTATATAACTAACTTGCTATATAAATGATTATGCATAGTCAAGCGAAATCCGCTGCGGCGAGGGCGCGCAGCGGATTTGGGTCGTCCCTTCAATGCTGGATTTGCGCGCCGCGGTGCGCGGTCAGCGGCTAGACGTCGAAGAACACCGTCTCGTTGTCGCCCTGCAGATGGACGTCGAACACGTAGGTGTTGCCCGCGCCGGCCTTGCGCTTCGCAATTAGCGTGGCGCGGCGATCGGCCGGCACCAATGCGAGCACGGGATCGCCGGCGTTGCCGGCTTCGTCGTCGAAATAGATCCGGGTGTAGAGATGCAGCAGCATGCCGCGCGCGAACACCGCGAGCACGATGTGCGGCGCCTGCGGCTTGCCGTCGGCGTCAGGCACCAGGCCCGGCTTGATGGTGTCGAAGGCATAGCCACCGCTCTTGTCGGTGCCACAGCGGCCAAAACCCTTGAAGGAGGAGTTCGGCAGCGCACGCGCATCCTGCGGGTCGGAGAAGCGGCCCTGGCTGTCGGCCTGCCAGATCTCCAGCATGCAATCCGGGATCACCGCGCCGTCGCCGTCATAGACGGTGCCCTCGACGCGAATCCGTTCGCCCGAGACGTCAGGCGTCAGCAGGTTGTTGGTGAAGGCGTCGTTCCATTCGTACTCGCCGTTCGGCGTCAGGCCATACTTGAAGTAGGGGCCGACGGTCTGCGAGGGCGTGATTCCATCAGGACGCGGGTTCGACACTTACCTGGTCTCCATCGGCGTGGCGTTGCGGCCGCGCAGCACGATATCGAAGCGATAGCACAGCGCCCATTCCGGTTGGGTGTTCTCGAGATCGAACGACGAGATCATCCGCGCCCGCGCCTTCTCATCCGTCACCGAGTTGAAGATCGGATCGAACGGGAACAGCGGATCGCCGGGGAAGTACATCTGCGTCACCAGCCGCGAAATGAAGGAATGCCCGAACACCGAGAAGTGGATATGCGCGGGCCGCCACGCATTGTGGTGATTGCCCCAGGGATAGGCGCCGGGCTTGATGGTGACGAACTTGTAATAGCCGGCGGCATCGGATTGCGTGCGGCCGGCGCCGGTGAAATTCGGATCGAGCGGCGCCGGATGCTGGTCGACGACATGGATGTAGCGGCCGCAGGCATTGGCCTGCCACAGCTCGACCAGCGTGTTGGGCACGCCGCGGCCGTCCTCGTCGCGCACATGACCGTGCACGATGATGCGCTCGCCGAGCGGCTCGCCCTTGGCCTGGATGGTGAGATCGTTGTCGTGCGCGCGCACCGTCTCGTGGCCATAGACCGGCCCGGTCAGCTCCGAGAGCGTGTGCCGCATCGGGATCAGCGGCTTCTGCGGCGAGCGCTTCACGGTGGAGCGATAGTCCGGCGACAGCCGCGCCGGATGGGCCGCAAGCGATTGCAGCGGATACAACAGGGTCATGGCGAATTCCTCCGCGGCCCACGCGCCCGGTGAGCTCACATCAGATCATTATAATGCATAACAAAATTGGGGAAGGGCTGTTTTCAGCCCTTCCAAGCCATTGGACTAGTTCAGCTTTTCGATCGCGACCGCGACGCCTTGGCCGACGCCGACGCACATAGTTGCCAAGGCAAGCTTCCCGCCCCGCTTTTCCATGCCGTGCACCGCGGTCAAAACCAGCCGCGCGCCGCTCATGCCAAGCGGGTGACCGAGCGCGATCGCGCCGCCATGCGGATTGACGAAATCGGCGTCTTCCTTGACGCCGAGCTGGCGCAGGCAGGCGATGCCCTGCGAGGCGAAGGCCTCGTTGAGCTCGATCAGGTCGAAGTCCGACACCTTGATGCCGAGCCGCTCGACCAGCTTCTTCGTCGCCGGCACCGGGCCGATGCCCATGATGCGCGGCGGCACCGCGGCCGAGGCGAGGCCGAGGATCTTTGCGCGCGGGGTCAGGCCGTGCTTCTTCACCGCAGCCTCGGAGGCGAGGATCATCGCGGCGGCACCGTCATTGACGCCCGACGCGTTGCCCGCGGTCACCGTGCCCGGATTGCGCACGATCGGCTTCAGCTTGGCGAGAGCTTCGAGCGTGGTCTCCGGCCGCGGATGCTCGTCCTTGTCGACCGTGATCGGGCCGGCCTTGCCGCCGGGCACCTGGATCGGCACGATCTCCTCGGCGAAATAGCCCGACGCGATCGCCGCGCCGGCGCGCTGCTGCGAGCGGATCGCCATCGCGTCCTGATCGGCGCGCGAGACCTGGAATTCCTCGGCGACGTTCTCGCCGGTCTCCGGCATCGCATCGACGCCGTACTGCGCCTTCATCAGCGGGTTGATGAAGCGCCAGCCGATCGTGGTGTCGTAGATCTCGGACGAGCGCGAGAAGGCTTCCGCGGCCTTGCCCATCACGAACGGCGCGCGCGTCATCGATTCGACGCCGCCCGCGATCGCGAAATCGATCTCGCCGGCGCGGATGGCGCGGCCCGCGGCACCGACCGCATCGAGACCGGAGGCGCAAAGCCGGTTCAGGGTCTGGCCGGGAACCGATTCCGGCATGCCGGCAAGCAGCAGCGCCATGCGCGCGACATTGCGGTTGTCCTCGCCGGCCTGGTTGGCGCAGCCGAAAAAGACCTCGTCGACCTGATTCCAGTCCAGCGTCGGATGCTTGGCCATCAGCGCCTTGATCGGGGCCGCCGCGAGATCGTCGGCGCGCACCTTGGCGAGCGAACCGCCGAAACGGCCGATCGGAGTCCGGACGGCATCGCAAATATAGACATCACGCATTGAATCTCTCCCTGAATGCCGCGACTTAGGCGCTGGATCGGCTGGAACTTGGGGTGAGTTTTAGGAGCGTGCCCGCGACAGGTCAATTGACGGCACTGCGCGCCCTGCACGCGTTACCGTGAGGGCTGACATAATTGGCACCGTGGACAGGGTGGAAAACTCCGCCTTCGCGGATAGGACCGCATGGCGAAATTCTGTAGTTTCCGCTCCCTCATGACCATTCAGCAGCCCATCCCCGTTCCGCCCGAGCCCGCTCCCGCCGCCGAGGCGCCGTCGCGCGTCACGCCGATGATGGAACAGTATCTGGAGATCAAGGCGGCCCACCCCGGCCTGCTGCTGTTCTACCGGATGGGCGATTTCTACGAGCTGTTCTTCGAGGACGCCGAGATCGCCTCGAAGACGCTCGGCATCGTGCTGACCAAGCGCGGCAAGCATCAGGGCATGGACATCCCGATGTGCGGCGTGCCGGTCGAACGCTCCGAGGATTACCTGCATCGCCTGATCGGCGCCGGCCACCGCGTCGCGGTGTGCGAGCAGACCGAAAATCCGGCGGAGGCAAAAGCCCGCGGCAACAAGAGCGTGGTCCGCCGCGGCGTGGTGCGGCTGGTGACGCCGGGCACGCTGACCGAAGACACGCTGCTCGACGCCCGCACCAACAATTACCTGATCGCGATCGCGCGCGCCCGTGGCTCGGCCGGCGCGGATCGTCTCGGCCTCGCCTGGATCGACATCTCGACCTCGGAATTCATGGTGACCGAGTGTTCGACCGCGGAGCTTGCGGCGACGCTGGCGCGGATCAATCCGAACGAGGCGATCGTCACCGACGCGCTCTATAGCGACAATGAACTCGCGCCGACCTTGCGCGAGCTGCCGTCGGTGACGCCGCTGACCCGCGACGTGTTCGACAGCGCCACCGCCGAGCGGCGGCTGTGCGACTATTTCGCGGTCGCGACCATGGACGGCCTGTCCGCGATGTCGCGGCTGGAGGCGACCGCCGCGGCCGCGGCCGTCACCTATATCGACCGCACCCAGGTCGGCAAACGTCCGCCGCTGTCGCCGCCGGCGCACGAGGCCGCCGGCACCACGATGGCGATCGACCCGGCGACCCGCGCCAACCTCGAACTGACGCGGACGCTGGCCGGCGAACGCCGCGGCTCGCTGCTCGATGCGATCGACTGCACCGTCACCGCAGCCGGCTCGCGCCTCCTCGCGCAGCGCCTTGCCGCGCCGCTCACCGATGTTGCCGTGATCGCGCGGCGGCTCGACGCGGTCTCGGCCTTCGTCGCGGATTCCGCCGCGCGCGAGGACATCAGAACCGTGCTGCGCGCGGCGCCCGACATGTCGCGCGCACTGGCGCGGCTCTCGGTCGGCCGTGGCGGCCCGCGCGACCTCGCCAGCCTGCGCGACGGCATCCTTGCCGCCGACCAGGCGCTGGAGCTGCTCGCGCAACTCAATGACCCGCCGGCCGAGGTTTCGACCGTGATGGCGTCGCTGCAACGTCCCTCGCGCGACCTGGCGCGGGAATTTTCGCGCGCGCTTTCCGAACAGCTTCCGCTGATCAAGCGCGACGGCGGCTTCGTCCGCGAAGGCTATGAAGCCGCGCTCGACGAGAGCCGCAATCTCCGCGACGCCTCGCGCCTCGTCGTCGCCGCGATGCAGGCACGCTATGCCGAGGACACCGGCATCAAGACGCTGAAGATCCGGCACAACAATGTGCTGGGCTATTTCGTCGAGGTCACCGCGCAGCATGGCGACAAGCTGTTCGCGCCGCCGCTGAACGCGACCTTCATCCATCGCCAGACGCTGGCCGGTCAGGTTCGTTTCACCACCTCCGAGCTCGGCGAGACCGAGGCCAAGATCGCCAACGCCGGCGAGCGCGCGCTCAATCTCGAGCTCGAGATCTTCGAGCGGCTGAGCGCGCTGGCGCTCGCCGCCAGCGACGATCTGCGCAACGCCGCGCATGCCTTTGCGATCCTCGACGTCGCGACTTCGCTGGCGAAGCTTGCGATCGACGACAATTACGTGCGGCCCGACGTCGACGGCTCGCTCGGCTTTGCGATCGAGGGCGGCCGCCATCCGGTGGTCGAGCAGGCGCTGAAACGCGACGGCCAGCCGTTCATCGCCAATGCCTGCGACCTGTCGCCGGCGCCGGGACAGAAGTCCGGCCAGCTCTGGCTGATCACCGGCCCGAACATGGCCGGTAAGTCGACCTTCCTGCGCCAGAACGCGCTGATCGCGCTCTTGGCGCAGATCGGCTCTTACGTACCGGCGTCGCGCGCGCGGCTCGGCATCGTCGACCGGTTGTTCTCGCGCGTCGGCGCCGCCGACGACCTGGCGCGCGGCCGCTCGACCTTCATGGTCGAGATGGTCGAGACCGCCGTGATCCTCAACCAGGCGAGCGAGCGCTCGCTGGTCATCCTCGACGAGATCGGCCGCGGCACGGCGACCTTCGACGGCCTGTCGATCGCCTGGGCCGCGATCGAGCATCTGCACGAGAGCAACCGCTGCCGCACGCTCTTTGCCACCCACTATCACGAGCTGACCGCGCTCTCGGCCAAGCTGCCGCGGATGTTCAACGCCACGGTACGGGTCAAGGAATGGCAGGGCGACGTCGTGTTCCTGCACGAGGTGCTGCCGGGCTCCGCCGACCGTTCTTATGGTATCCAGGTCGCAAAACTCGCCGGCCTGCCGCCCGCCGTGATCACGCGCGCCAAATCGGTGCTGGCAAAACTCGAAGCCCAGGATCGCGGCCAGACCGCGCGCGCGCTGGCGGACGACCTGCCGCTGTTCGCCGTGCCCTCCCGCGCCGCAAGCGAGGACAAGCCGCCGAGCGAGGCGGATTTGCTGGTCGAGGCGGTGAAGGCACTGCATCCCGACGAAATGTCACCGCGCGAGGCGCTGGATGCGCTGTATGCGTTGCGGGCGAAACTGCCGAAGCAATAATTGCGTAGCCCGGATGCGCTGCGCTCCATCCGGGCTACGAATTCGTAGGGTGGGTTAGCGAAGCGTAACCCACCGATTCTTGCGCAAGATATGGTGGGTTACGCCTTCGGCTAACCCACCCTACGTTTCTACGCCTTCGCGGCATTCCGCCGCCCGATCTGCCACAGCGCCAGGTTCCAGACGATACAGGTGACGAGCGCGCAGCAGAGGCCAATTGGCGAGCCGAATTGTAGCACCGCGACGTGCAGCACGGCGATGCCGAGACCGAAGCCGAGCAGGCCCCAGGCGCTGTTGGCGAGCACGGCGGCGGTCGCGGGGCCGCCGATCCGCGGATGCAGGATCAGCATCATCGAAGAGAACACAATCGGGAACAGCGCGATCACGCCGGTGACGCGCGGACCGACCCAGGTCGACGCGGTGACGACCGTACCGACCAGGCTCGCGACCAGCGCGGCGCGCAGCGGAATGTCGTACCAACGCCGCGCGATCAGCGGCATTTTCGCGACGTGCCGATAAGGCCTGAGCAGCGGAATGCAGATCGCAAACGCAATCGCATTGAGGATCAGCCCGCCGGCGAGTGTCCACGCGAACTGACGGATGATGGTGCCGAGCACGAGCCACAACGCGATCGCGGAACCCGCACTGATCCACATGCTGCAGCGCTGCGCCAGCACGGCATAGGTGAGGCCCATAAAGATCGTCGCCGCATTGACGGGCAGGCTCGACAGCGCGCCCTCGGCGATGAAGGCCGCGTCATGGTCGAGCGCGAGAAAGGTGTAGGACGGCCCGGCCGAGATCGGCAGGGTGGCGATCAGCGCGCCGATCACCGGCCCCGAACGTTCTGTGATGATGGACGCGCTGACCACGAAGGCGGCGGCAACCGCCATGCGCAGCACGAGGAGCAGGACGAAGTGGAGTTCGGGGGACATTCTGCGCCATCCCGGCGAAGGCCGGGATCCATAACCACGACTATTCGTGTGGAGCGAAGTCGTCGGGCAGCGGAGCTTGAATCGAGATGACACGGCGTATGGGTCCCGGCTCCCGTGCGCAATTGCGCACTAGGCCGGGACGACACCGGTGAAAGCGGCTACACCCGCTGCATCGTCACCGACACTTTCGGGCCGTTCTTGATGGTCTGATAGACCACGCAATAACGCTCGGTGAGCTTCAGCAGCAGATCGAGCTTGTCCTGCGGCGCGTCGGTGCCGACGTCGAAGCGGAGCCGGATCTCGCGGAAGCCGACCGGGGCTTCCTTGTCGACGCCGAGCGTGCCGCGGAAATCGAGATCGCCCTCGGCGAACACGTTGCCGACCTTCAGCGGCACCTCGACCGCGGTCGCGACCGACTTCAGCGTGACGCCGGCGCAGGCGACCAGCGCCTCCAGCAGCATATCGCCGGAGCAGAGCTCAAGCCCCGAGCCGCCGGTGGCGGGATGCAGGCCGGCGACCGCGAGCGCGCGGCCGGTTTCGACCTTGCAGGAGAGGCTTTCGCTGTCGATCGTGCCCTTGGCCTTCAGCGTGATCACGGCGGCCTGGGGATCGGACTTGTAGCGCTCCTTGATCGGAGCCTGCATTGCGCGGAGTTCGGCGGAGTCCATGGTTCTGCTCCCGGCTGTTCTTCTTTATGCCGATGTAAGGCCTTAATGAGCCGATGTCACCACCACATCGCCTCGCCGGCGCTGGATTTGTCCGTGACGTCACGCACCGAACGGTCCAGCGAGCGGTCGAGCGCGGTCAGCACGCGGCGCTTGAAGGTATCGAACAGCTCCGATTTGCGGTCACGCGGCCGCGCCAGATTGATGGTGATCTCCTCGAAGAGCCGGCCCGGCCGCGGCCGTATCACCAGCACGCGGTCGGCCAGCACCACGGCCTCATCGACGTCGTGGGTGACCAGGATCAGGGTCGGCCGTGTGTCGGCCCAGAGATCGAGCAGATGGTCCTGCAAATCGCGCCGCGTGAAGGCATCGAGTGCCGAGAACGGCTCGTCGAGCAGCAGCACTTCAGGCTGCGGCACCAGAGCGCGGGCAATCGCGACCCGCTGCGCCTGCCCGCCGGAGAGCTCGCGCGGCCAGGCCGCAGCCTTGTCGGCGAGGCCGACGCGGGCCAGCGCCGCGGCGACCCGTTGGCACCTCACATCAGCCGGGAGGTCGGCGAGACCGAAGCCGATATTGTCGGCGACGCTGAGCCAGGGCAGCAGCCGCGGCTCCTGGAAGATGATGCCGATCTTGGCGTGCGGCGACGTGATGACCGCATTGTCGAGTATCACGCTGCCGATGCTTGCGCGATCGAGGCCGGCGATGGCGCGCAGCAGCGTCGACTTGCCGCAACCGGAGCCGCCGATGATCGCGATGATCTCGCCGGGCTGGACCTCGGCCGAGAAGCGTTCCAGCGCATGGACGCCGTTCGGATAAGTCTTGCCGACATTCTTCAGTGCCAGCATCACTGCCCTCCCCGCGCGCCGAACGCATCCTGCCAGCGCAGCAGCGGCGTCGTGGCGACCTCGATCAGCCAGTCGGTGAGCTTGCCGAGGATCGCGAAGATCACGATCGCGGCGAGGATCTGCGCCGGCTTGCCGAGCTGCTGGCCGTCGATCAGGAGATAACCGAGCCCTTCGGAGGCGCCCATGAATTCGGCGGCGACCACGAACATCCAGCCCAAGCCAAGGCCGACTCGGAGCGACACCACATAGGCCGGCAGCACCGCCGGCAACAGGATGCGGCGGATCATCGCAAAGCCGGAGAGCCGGAACACGCGGCCGACCTCGACCACCTTGCGATCGACTGACAGGATCGCGCCCATCACGCCGAGATAGATCGGAAAGAACACGCCGACCGCGATCAGCGCGACCTTCGAGGTCTCGAAGATGCCGAGCCAAAGGATGAACAGCGGCACCCAGGCGATCGAGGGGATCGCACGCAACGCCTGAACGGTCGGGTCAAGCAACCGCCGCGCCAGCCCCCAATAGCCGGAGATCGCACCCATGACGGTGCCGGCGACAACGCCGAGCGCAAAACCGGCGCCGACGCGCCATAGCGTGGCAAGGATATGGCGCGACAGCTCGCCGCTTCCGGCGAGCGCCACGATGGTCTCGAACACCTTCGACGGCGGCGGCACGTGGCGGCCGTTGGAATAGCCGAGATGGACAACCAACTCCCAGCCTAGCGTGAGCGCGGCCGGCAGCACGAGCCCGAGCACGGGGCGCGCATAACGCGACGACCGCGCCGACGCCGCACGCGGCGCGGCCGTCTGTTCCAGCGCGGGCAGGTCAACGGTCATGGCCATAGCAAGAACTATTCTTCCGGCGGGATTGCAAGGTGGGGTTCGCCTAACTCCATCCCCCTCGTCCCGGGCAAGCGAAGCGCGACCCGGGACCCATATGTGGACGGCCCCCGTGGCACAAGAGCTTTGTGAGGTTTGATCGGATCGCTTGCATCCATATGTCCGGCCTATTGATGCGGCTTGTCGGACCGCTGGCCAAGATGGTTTTTCGCG
>NZ_JBWJZD010000040.1:0-52019 GCF_056429065.1 Bradyrhizobium sp. USDA3010 | reverse complement strand
TCATGGCGAGTGTGGCGGCCCGGATGCGCGGAGGGTGGGTGTCAGCAACCGAATCCTACGCCACCTCAGCGGCTTACGCCACGCTCGCCAGCCTCTCAACAAGCCGCTGATGAATAAGACGGGCTAGGCGACTTCCTCGATCTTCACCTTGTCCGGATAGAAGGCGAGGTGGCCGGCGATCTCGGTCATGGCCGGAAAGGGCGCCTCATAGGTCCAGATCGCATTGTCCAGCGTCTTGCCGTTGGCCTTGATGCTGAAGTAGTTCGCATCCCCCTTATAGGGGCAATGCGTGGTCCGCTCGGTGCGGGTCAACAGCTCCATGTTGGCGTCCTGCCGGGGGACGTATTGCACGGCCGGATAGCTCGCTTCCTTCAAGGTCAGCGCATGGGTGGTCTCGGCGATGACGACGCCGTCGGCGGTGATGCGGACGCGCCTGGCATTGGGCGTGATCGTGATCGGATGGTCGGGGCCGGGGAGCTTCATGATTCTGCGCCTCTTCTGGTCATTTCGGCGTGATGGCTTGTGACCGATTGATGCAGGTTTAAATCGCTGGGAATGGGAATATAGTGTGCCCCGGAATGACCTAGAAGACCTCAAGCGCCGGGTTTTGTCTTGGGTTTTGTCTTGGTTTTCCTGGCCGAATCGGCCCTGATTCGAATGACCTGACGGAGGTGGACTGGGATGCCGATGGACGCCCGTGATATCGAATCGATGATCAAGGCAGCGATCCCTGATGCCGAGGTGACGATCCGTGATCTGGCCGGCGACGGCGACCATTACGCGGCCACTGTCGTTTCCGAGTCATTCCGCGGCAAGTCCCGCGTTCAGCAGCACCAGATCGTCTACCAGTCGCTGAAGGGCCAGATGGGCGGCGTGCTGCACGCGCTGGCCCTGCAGACCGGCGTGCCGGAAGGCTAGTCCCCGGCAACCGGGCGGGGGCCCCAAGCGATGGCAGATAATCCGCGCGGCGCGATGTTTCGCGTCATCGTGCCGAACCAACACAGCCGCGTCACCAATGCCGAGCTGTTCTTCGACCTCGTCTTCGTCTTCGCCGTCACGCAGCTGTCGCACACGCTGCTGCACCACTTCACCCCGCTGGGCGCGGTGCAGGTCACGGTGCTGTTCCTCGCGGTGTGGTGGGTGTGGGTCTACACCACCTGGGTCACCAACTGGCTCAATCCCGACCTGACGCCGGTCCGCCTGCTGTTGTTCGTGCTGATGCTGGGCGGGCTGCTGCTGTCGACCTCGATACCGTCCGCCTTCGAGGGCCGCGGGCTGTGGTTTGCGGGGACCTATGCTGCGATGCAGGTCGGCCGCACCGCGTTCTGGCTGCTGGCGACGCCGCGGCACCGGACCGCGGTGCGCCACAACGCAATCCGTATCCTGACCTGGCTGTCCTGCTCGGCCGTGCTCTGGGTTCTCGGCGGCTTTGCCGAGCACGAGACGCGGATGTGGTTCTGGATCGCGGCGCTGGCCATCGAGTACGTCGCGCCGGCTCTGCGGTTCTGGACCCCTGGGCTCGGCTTCTCCTCGATGGAGGCCTGGTCGGTCGAGGGCGGCCACATGGCCGAGCGTTGCGCCGGGTTCATCATCATTGCGCTCGGCGAGGCGATCGTGGTCGACGGCGCGACCTTTGCCGAGCTGACCTGGACGCCGGAGAATGTCGCCGCGTTCATCTCGGCGCTGGTCGGCAGCATCGCGATGTGGTGGATCTATTTCCACAAGGGCGCCGAGGCCGGCGCGGACATGATCTCCAAGTCGGAGGAATCCGGCCGCGTGGCGCGGATCGCCTACACCTATCTGCACATGCCGATCGTCGGCGGCATCATCCTCACCGCAGTCGCCGACGAACTGGTGCTGAAGCACCCGTCCGGCCATTCCGACCTGAAGACGATCGTGAGCTCGGTCGGCGGCCCCGCGCTGTTTTTGGTTGGGACCATCCTGTTCAAATACGTGATCCGCAACTTCCTGCAGCTCTCGCATGGCGTCGGCATCGTGGCACTTGCGATCACGGCCTATTTCGCCCGCGAGATGTCGCCGCTGGTGCTCTCGATCGTCACCACCGCGATCATGATCGTGGTTGCGGCGTGGGAATCGATCTCGCTGCGGTCGAGCGGGGAGGAAGAATAGCGCGGGTCGCTACCTGCGACCGGCCGTGGCCACGCGGTGCTGCCAGTAGACGAACAGCGGGGCGCCGATCACTTCGAGCGCGGTAAAGCCCACGAAGGGCAGCGGCGGCAGGCCAACCATCACCATCGACAGCAGCCGGCCGATGCCGCCGAGGAAGATGCCGCCCCAGACCACGCGGAACAGCACGCTCTCGCTTTCGATCCGCGGCACCAGCCAGAGCAAAGCGAGGCCGAGACCGAGCCAGACCCCGCCAAAGAAGCGCAGATTGCCGTCGAGCACCGGCAGCGCCGGAACACCCGACGAGGCGTAGAGCGGATCGCTCACGCCGAGCATGGTGATGATGCCGGTCAGGATAGGGACGAGGGCGAGCAGGGCCGTCGCGATCTGCAGCGCACGCCGGCCCATGATCGTTGCCCCATCCCGCGGTTTTGGTTCTAGTCCGCGACCAACGCGTGCACCGAGAACATCGTGTTGGCGTCGGTCCAGCTATCGCGCACCGTCCAGCCCGCGCTGCGGGCGAGCGCGGCGAAACGCTCGAGCGAGTATTTGTAGCTGTTCTCGGTGTGAATGCTCTCGCCCGGACGGAACGCAAAGGTGTTGCCGAGGATGCGCACGGTCTGCGCCTTACGGCTGATCAGGTGCATTTCGATGCGGTGGCGGTCGCGGTTGTAGATCGAGCGGTGGGTGAAGCCCGACAGGTCGAAATTGCCGCCGAGCTCGCGGTTGATCCGAACCAGCACATTGAGGTTGAAGCGCGCGGTGACGCCGGCCGCGTCGTTATAGGCGTCGTACAGCACGCGTTCGTCCTTCTCGAGATCGACGCCGATGATCATCTGCGCGCCGTGACCGAGGATCCTGCGCGCGCTGCGCAGGAAGGCCAAGGCCTCGCTTGGCTCGAAATTGCCGAGCGTCGAGCCCGGGAAGAAGCCGACCTTCGGCATGGCGGCGACGGCTTCGGGCAGCGCGAACGGCGTGGTGAAGTCGGCCGCGACCGGATAGATGTCAAGATCCGGGAAATCCCGGCGCAGGCCATCGGCCTGGGCCTTGAGGAAATCGCCGGAAATATCGACCGGCACATAAGCGGCGAATTCGCAGTGCTCGAGCAAGAGGCGCACCTTGGTGGTCGCGCCGGCGCCGAACTCGACCAGCGCCGCGCCGTCGGGGATGATCGCAGCGATCTCGTTGCCGCGGTCGCGCAGGATGCCAAGCTCGGTGCGCGTCGGATAATATTCCGGCTGCACCGTGATCTGCTCGAACAGCTCCGAGCCGGTGGCGTCGTAGAAATATTTCGGCGACAGCCGTTTCGGGTGACGGGCGAGATCGCCGATCACATCGCCGGCGAACGCCGAGGTCGCTTCGTCGAACGGATACGCTTTGGCCAAAGCGGCGGCATGCACATTCATGATACTCTCCCGAACGCGCTTACCGACGCGTCATCGATGTCGACAGGACTCAATCAGGCATAGTCGGCGAGGCGTAACCCCGTGAATTGCCAGCGATGGTGCGGATAGAAGAAGTTGCGGTAGGTGACACGGCTGTGACCGGCCGGCGTCGCCAGCGACGAGCCGCGCAGCACAAGCTGGTTGACCATGAACTTGCCGTTGTACTCGCCGAGCGCGCCTTCGATCGCGCGGTAGCCCGGGTAGGGCGAATAGGCGCTGCGGGTCCATTGCCAGACGATGCCGTAGGCGTCGTTGAGCAGGCCGGCGCGGGCTGCGACCTCCCATTCCATCTCGGTCGGCAGATGCTTGCCGGCCCAGCGGGCGAAGGCGTCGGCTTCGTAGTAGCTGACGTGGCAAACCGGAGCCTGTGGATCGATCGGCTGCAGACCGCCGAGCGTCATGATCTTCCATTCACCGTCGATCTCGCGCCAGTGGCCCGGCGCCTGCCAGCCTTCGTTGGTCACAGTGCCGAAGCCGTCCATCAGCCATAGCGTGGCGGTGGAATAGCCGCCGTCCTTGATGAAGGCGAGCCAGTCGGCATTGGTGACGAGGTTTTTCGCGAGCTTGACCGGGCCGACCAGCGCGCGATGCGCGGGCTTCTCATTGTCGAAATGGAAGCTGTCGTCGCCGTGGCCGACGGTGTGGATGCCCTCGTTGAGCGCCACCCATTCCTCGGGCCCGTGCTGCGATGCCGGGAAGCGCCACGCCGGATCGTAGGCCGGCGGGATCGGGTTCTGTGCGAAGGCATGCAGGATGTCGGTGTACATCAGCTCCTGATGCTGCTGCTCGTGATTGAGGCCGACCTCGACCAGCGGCACCAGCGCGTCGAGCCTGTCCGTGGTGGCGGTCTGGAAGAATTTCACCACCTCGGCGTCGACATGGCGGCGGTAGGCGGTGACTTCGTCGGCGGTCGGACGGGTCAGATGGCCGCGCTGGTGGCGGGCATGACGGGGGCCGGCGCTGACGTAATAGGAATTGAACAGATAGGCATAGTCCGGATGGAACGGCGTATAGCCCTTGACGTGCTCGCCGAGCAGAAACTGCTCGAAGAACCAGGTCGTGTGGGCGCGGTGCCACTTTGCGGGGCTCGCATCCGGCATCGACTGGATCAGCTGGTCTTCCGCCGACAGCGGCGCGGCTCGGCGCTCGGTCTCGTCGCGGACCGCGCGATAGGCGTCCACCAGCCGCTGCGCGAGCGATCCGGATTCGGAGGACAATGACGGGGGAGTGCCGGGAACGGCGGCCGCGGCAGAGGCTGGTTTCGTCAACGATAGTCTCCGATTCAAGGGGAGAACGTTGCTTCGGTAAACTGGTTCCAGACGGACAGTTCGTCCTAGATAGGGGCTCCGTTACGGGAAAAAAGCCTCCCCCATGATGATATTGGGGCCGTCAGATAATCCCGGCCCTTTTTGCGGTGCCGTCCGGCCCAGGCCGCATGCCAGATTTCCGCCATTTTGCTTTGGATGCACAATGGTTTGAGCTACATATATAGCCAGTCACGGGTTAGAAGGGTGGGCCGGCCCACAAGGCTTGAGAGCGCCGCCCCCGAAGGAAGCGAAAATGAGCATCGAGCAATTTATCGACAACGAAGTGAAGTCGAACGACGTCGTGCTGTTCATGAAGGGCACGCCGCAATTCCCGCAGTGCGGGTTTTCCGGTCAGGTCGTGCAGATCCTCGACCACATCGGTGTCGGCTACAAGGGCCTCAACGTTCTGGAATCGGCCGAACTTCGCGACGGCATCAAGGTCTATTCGAACTGGCCAACGATTCCGCAGCTCTATGTGAAGGGCGAGTTCGTCGGCGGTTGCGACATCATCCGCGAGATGTTCCAGGCCGGTGAATTGCAGCAGCTGTTTGCCGACAAGGGCATCCCGGTCGACGTGGCTGCCTGACCTTGACGGCGCGCCAGATCGGCAAGGCGCGGCTCGAAGTCATCGTTACCGACATCACGACCCTGCGCGTTGACGCTATCGTCAACGCGGCCAATTCGTCGCTGCTTGGGGGCGGCGGCGTCGACGGCGCGATCCACCGCGCGGCGGGGCCGGATCTGGTCGCCGAATGCCGTATGCTTCACGGCTGCAAGACTGGCCAGGCCAAGATCACCAAAGGGTATCGGCTGCCTGCCAGGCACGTCATCCATACGGTCGGCCCGGTGTGGAATGGCGGCAAGCTCGACGAGGACAGTCTGCTTGCATCCTGCTATCGCCGCTCAATGGAGCTCTGTGAAAAGCACGCGCTTGAGTCTGTCGCTTTCCCTGCGATCTCCACCGGCATCTACCGCTTCCCCGCGGATCGCGCCGCCGGCATTGCGGTCAAGGCCGTGGTCGACGCGCTGGCGGCCGCGCCCGGCGTCACACAGGTGATCTTCTGCTGCTTCTCGGCCCAGAGCGGCGAGCTGCATCAGGAGGCCCTGGACGCCTTCGGTAGCCCTTGTGCCTGATGATACCGCCGCTACACTTCCCCGTGATTTCCGGGGAGGGATCGATCAAATGCATTCACTTCGTTTGACGTGCGCCGCCGCAGCCGGCGCAGTGTTGCTGGCGGCATCGTTGGCGTACGCGCACACCGAGGGCACCTACGAGATTCCGGCGGGCGCGCATTTCAACCCCGACAAGCTCGCCAAGATCGGCGAGTTCTTCAAGAACGAGGTCGCGACCGGAAAGATTCCCGGCGCCATCGTCCTGATCCAGCAGCACGGCAAGCCGGTGTATCACGAGGCCTTCGGCGTGCAGGACGTGGTCAGCAAGGCGCCGATCACCGACAAGACCATCTTCCGCCTGGCTTCGATGTCCAAGTCGATCACCGCCGTGGTGTCGATGCAGTTGCTGGAGGAGGGCAAATACAAGCTCGATGATCCCGTCTCGAAATACATTCCTTCCTTTGCCGACGTGAAGGTCGGCGTCGAGAAGAAGGCCGAGGACGGCACCAAGACGCTCGAGCTGGTGCCACTGAGGCGGCCGATGACGATCCTCGATTTGATGACGCATACGTCGGGCATCACCTACGGCTTCTATGGCGACAGCCTGGTCCGCAAGGCCTACAAGGAAGCCAACATCTACGGCGGAGATTTCGACCTCGCCGAATTCGCCGAGCGGATCGCCAAGCTGCCGCTGCACAACCAGCCCGGCGAGCTTTGGCAATACGGCCATTCCACCGACATCCTGGCACGCGTGATGGAGCTGACCACCGGCGAGAAGCTCTCGACGATCGAGCGCGAAAGGCTGCTCGACCCGCTCGGGATGAAGGACACCGGCTTCTTCGTCACCGATCCCGAGAAGCAGAAGCTGATGGCGGAGCCGATGCCGAACGACAGCGACTTCCGGGTCGGCCGGATCAACGATCCGACCAAGGTCAAGAAATGGGAATCCGCCAGCGGCGGCATGGTCTCGACCATGGCGGATTATTCGCGCTTCGCCCAGATGCTGCTCAACGGCGGCACCCTTGATGGCAAGACCATCATGAAGCCCGAAACGTTCAAGGAATTGACGACGGATCGCGTCGGCCCGGCCTCCGGCGTCGCGCGCGACTTTTTCTACTTCCCTGGCGATGGCTTTGGCTTCGGGCTCGGGATTGCGGTGCGTACCGATCCGGGCACGGCGAAGCCGCCGCCGCCCGGCGATCTCGGCGAGCTCAAATGGGATGGCGCGAGCGGCTGCTATTATGTCATCGACCGCAAGCAGGACTTCTTCTTCGTGCTGCTGGAGCAGACGCCGACCGAGCGTCAGCGCATCCAGCGGACGCTGAAGCAGCTCGTCTATGAAGCCATGGAGAATTGACATGCGTGGGTGCCGCGCAGTCGTCGCGGCACTTGTGCTCGCGTTGGTCGCAACGGGTGCGCAGGCCGGCGCCGCGGGGCCGGCCGCGCACAGATTCTCTCCGGAGGGCCTCGCCAAGGTCTCCGACTATGTCAGGAACGAGGTCGCGACCGGGAAGATCCCCGGCGCGATCCTGCTGCTGCAGCAGCACGGCAAACCGGTCTACTACGAGAATTTCGGCGTTCGCGACGTCGCAACTGAATTCTCGATGAGCGCGGAGACCATCTTCCGCCTCTATTCGATGTCGAAGCCGATCACGTCAGTCATCGCGATGATGCTGGTGGAGGAGGGCAAGCTCGCGCTCAGCGATCCGGTGTCGAAATACATCCCGGCCTTTGCCGACATGAAGGTCGGCGTCGAAAAGCGCGGCGATGAGGGCAAGGCGACGATGACGCTGGAGCCGCTCAAGCGTCCGGTGACGATCGAAGACCTGATGCGCCACACGGCAGGACTGCCCTACGGCTATTATGGCGGCGGTGTCGTGAACAAGACCTACGCCGATGCCGGCCTGTTCGACAACAATCCCGACAATGCCGAATTCGTGGCGCGGCTCGCGGCGCTGCCGCTCGCCGAGCAACCCGGCACGCAATGGGACTACGGCCATTCCACCGACGTGCTTGGCCGTATCATCGAGGTGATCACAGGGAAATCCCTGTTTCAGGTCGAGAAGGAGCGGCTGCTCGGTCCGCTCGGGATGAACGAGACCGCATTCTATGTTGCCGATCGGGCGAAATGGCCGCTGATCGCCGAGCCGATGCCGAAGGATCGCATCATCAGCCCCGTCGCCGACGTCAGCGACCCGCGCCAGCCGCTGCGACGGGAATCCGGCGGCGGCGGCATGGTCGGCACCGTCGGCGACTATGCACGCTTCTCGCAGATGCTGTTGAACGGCGGCAGCTATGGGGGGAAGCGCTATCTGAAACCGGAAACCATCGCGCTGATGGCGTCAGATCACATCGGTCCCGAAACCGGTGTCGTGCGCGACAAGAACTATTATCCGGGGCCGAACTCCGGCTTCGGCCTCGGTTTCGCGGTCCGAACCTCGGTGCCGCCGAACACGTCCTGGCCGCTCGGCGAATATCGCTGGGACGGCGTCGGAGGCACGTTCTTCTTCATCGATCCCGCCGACGATCTGTTCGGGATCTTCATGGTGCAGACGCCGTCACAGCGCGGCCGGATTCAGCAGGAGCTGAAGACGCTGATCTACCAGGCGATGGGGCGGTAACCGGCTTCGTAGCCCGGATGCAGCGCAGCGCAATCCGGGGACGGTCTCGTCCGAGGCGCCAATCGCCCCGGATTACGCTTCGCTGCATCCGGGCTACAATCTGCGGCCGTAGCTACGCCCCGCGCACGATATCCCTGACGTGACCGATCGCTTCCTCGATCATCGCGGCCGTGACATCGAGATGCGTGCAGGCCCTGATCCGGCCGTCCATCATCGCGAGCGTCACCCCGCGCTTGCGCAGCTCGGCGACCATCTTGTCACCGGAGACGCCGGCGCCGTCGGGCTTGAAGAACACGAGGTTGGTCTCGGGCGCCTGCACCGCGATGCCGTTGATCTGCGACAGCCCGCGCGCCAGCGCCCGCGCATTGGCGTGGTCGTCGGCGAGGCGATCGACATGGTGATCGAGCGCGTAGATGCAGGCGGCAGCACAGATGCCGGACTGCCGCATCGAGCCGCCGAGCCGCTGCTTCCAGCGCCAGACGTCGTCGATGAAGGCGCGGGTGCCGGCGATCACGCCGCCGATCGGCGCGCCGAGGCCTTTGGAGAAATCGATCCAGGCCGAATCCCAGCCCGCCGTCATGTCGCGGGGCGAGATGCCGGAGGCGACCGTCGCGTTCAGGAGCCGCGCACCGTCCATGTGGGTCACAAGCCCATGATCCCTGGCGATGCGCACGACCTCGTCGAGCGCCGCCTTCTTCCAGATCGTGCCGCCGCCGATATTGGCGGTCTGCTCGACGCTGACCAGCACCTGCGTCGGCTGGTAGCGGGTGCGCGGATGCAGCGCGGCGCGGAAGGTCTCCGGCGTGAACTGGCCGTCATCGCCCGGCAGCTGCGTGATCTGGAAACCACCGAGCGCGGCATGCGCGCCGCCCTCGCGGGCGATGATATGCGCGGTCGCGTGCGCCAGGATCTCGTCGCCGGGGCGGCAATAGGCCAGCGTCGCCGCGACGTTGCACATCGTGCCCGACGGCATGAAGACGGCGGCTTCCTTGCCGAGCAGATCGGCGACGCGGGCATTGAGCTCATTGGTGGTCGGATCGTCGCCGACCTGCTCGTCGCCGACCTCCGCCCTCGCCATGGCCTCGCGCATCGCAGGCGTCGGCTTGGTTTGGGTGTCCGACAACAGGTTGATGCGGACGGCGGGCGCCTTGGGATCGGGCCGGGCAGGGGTGTAGTGCATGCTTTCCTCATCGCTCCGCGTTGGGTGAGCGGATTCGCTGCTAGCGTATTGGTCTCCGTGCAGCGTGACGAAACCGCATAATGATAATCTCGGTCGGCGTCACGCGATAGTCGATCAGGTAAGGATATGGCGTGGCGGGCAGCCGGCGGACGCCTGGACGGCTTGTCGCACGCCCCGCGCGGGGTTGTTCCTGCAGCAGCGCGACAAGATCCAGGATACGGTCGCGAATGTGGATTGCCCCTTGAGGCGATCGTGCCTCGACATAGGACAGCGCTTGATCGATCTGAACAAGCGCGCGTTGCGTGTAGCGGACGTTCACAGCCCGTGCTTTGTCCACATCGCACGAACTTCCTCGGCCGTTGCCAATTCGTCGCGCGCAATCTCGGCGTCGGCCTCGGCCAGATCGGCGTCCTCTTCCGGGGTCAGCTGGAGCGGCGGTTGGTCAACGCCGGCAAGCTGCAGCATGATACGCGCGAGCTCGTCCTGCTCCGTGTCAGGCAAATTTGAGACTGTGTCGAACGCCTGTTCGAGTAACCGGGTCATCGGCAAGAACCTCTGTGGGCGGCGACCTGCCAGGTCGTGCGCATGCAAGTCCTCGGCATAATAGTCGTCTCACGCTCAAACAAAAAGGCCCCGGCAAAACCGGGGCCTTTCGGATCTCGCAACGCTGCCGTGATCAGCGCGAATAGAATTCGACGATCAGATGCGGCTCCATCTGCACCGGGAACGGCACGTCGCCGAGCGCCGGGATGCGGACGAACTTCGCGGTCATCTTGCCATGATCGACTTCGAGGAAGTCGGGCAGGTCGCGCTCCGGCAGCTGGGCGGCTTCCAGCACCGGGGTGAGCTGCTTGGAGGATTCCTTGACCTCGATGGTGTCGCCGACCTTCAGCTTGTAGCTGCCGATGTTGACCTTGCGGCCGTTCACCTTGACGTGGCCGTGGTTGATGAACTGGCGCGCGGCGAACATCGTGGCGACAAACTTGGCGCGATAGACCACAGTGTCGAGACGGCGCTCGAGCAGGCCGATCAGGTTCTCGCCGGTGTCGCCCTTCAGGCGGCTAGCCTCGACATAGATGCCGTGGAACTGGCGCTCGGAAATGTTGGCGTAGTAGCCCTTGAGCTTCTGCTTGGCGCGGAGCTGCACGCCGAAGTCGGAGAGCTTGCCCTTGCGGCGCTGGCCGTGCTGGCCGGGGCCGTATTCGCGGCGGTTCACGGGGCTCTTCGGGCGGCCCCAGATATTCTGGCCCATGCGGCGATCGATCTTGTACTTCGCCTCACTGCGCTTTGTCATCGCGTCCTCTTTGATAGCCGTCGCACGAAGCGCCCGGCGTTTTGTCAGTTTCAGGTTTGAGGAGACGCGCCCTCCTGTGTACCGGCCAAAAGGCCCGTACCGACAGGTCCGCCTCGAAAGCTCGGGGAGAACCACGGGTCGCGAAACGCATCGCGGGCCGAAACCGGCCCGCGAGCAAGGTGGTCTTTAAGGAGAAAGCGCCGTCGTGTCAAACGAAACGCCGGGCATTTGGGCTCATTTCGGTGTCAAAATGGCCGTTTTGGCCCCTCAGAGGCGGTTTCCGACCGCCCGGACTGGCCTGACGTCGGTTTGCGGCCGAATCGCGCCCAGTTCAGCGGCGATTTCGTCCGCCAGCACCTGCTCGAGCCGGGTCAGGGTCCGAGCGATCAGGGCCGCGTCGCAGACCAGATGGTCCCAGCGCAGCAGCATCGGGCGCGCATTCCAGCGCCCCGTCGTTGGCTCTTCTCAGCCTCTCGAAATGACGTCGCCAAAGATCGAAATTGGTCGGCAGCATGACCACGATCGCGGATGGTCATGCCACGTGGCCCCGTCGGCAACCTTGCCTTCCAGTTCTCTCGCCATCGATCTCCGCCTTGCACGAACACCACAACAAGCGGCTTAAGGGCGCCCGGTACCTCAGACCCGCCTGGTCATTCATGATCTGCGGGCATTTCTATCCCCAGTTCATTCGCGAGCTCGAGCGCTTCCCTGACGTCAGGCGTCAGCAGACCTTCCGCGAACGTTCGCACGACAGGTCGCAGCAACTCCGCCGCTCGCGCGTGCTTGCCGGAATGTTGCCACAGCCGCGCCAGGCTGACAGCCGACCGCAATTCAAAGGACCGCGCGTTTTGCCTGCGCGCCAGCTCGATCGAGGAGAGGAATAATCGCTCGGCGGATTCGACCGACGATGATTGCCCACAATCCAGCGTCATCTCGCCCTGCAGACGATAGATCTCGGCTTCGTAGAAGTGCTCTCCCGTTCTTCTGCCGATCGCCGCTGCGCTGTCGAGCTCATGCCAGGCAGCATCCGGCAAGCCGGCGTTCGCATAGGCCTTCGCGAGCAAGCTTCTGAACCAGCAACTGGCAAGCCAGGCGTTCATGGCCTCGTAACCGTCGATGCCCGTTCGCATTTGGTGCAATCCGTGATCGACATCCCCAAGCTCTGTCATCGCCCATCCGCGCAGGATGGTTGTCTGATGCTTCCAATGCAGGAAGCCGTGTTCCGACGAGAGCATCAGCGCCCTGTTGGTGTAATCTCGGGTCCCTTCGACGTCGCGAAGATGCTGGCAAACGTAGGCGCCGAAGGTCAAGGCAAACGACAGCGTGAAGGGGTGGCGTAGACCCTCGGCCTCTGCAACGGCCTGCTGGCTGTACTGGCGCGCCGCGTCAGGACGGCCGAGAAACCACAAGAGATATCCGAGGTAGGAGAGCGAGACGACGCCGGGATGGATGCCGTGCGTTGCCGTCAAGGCACCGTGCAGCTCCGGACTGTACAGGCTCCTGAAGCGCTGAAGATGATGTTCGGCGGCCACAAATCGCCCACGGTACAGCATGGTCATCGCAATCGCCCGATGCGCCTCGATGAGATATCCGGTCTGTTGCGTCGGGGATGATCCCTGGTTCAAGGCCTCGCGCCTTGCGAACTTCAGAAGCTCCGCGCTCAGCTCGTGCGCGCGCCCGAGATCGCCGCGGATGAAGTGGCACACCCAAAGTCCGCGCGTCGCCGCAAAGACCTTCGCCCTGTCGTCAATATGCCGGCCGAGCTCGAGTGCCTGAACGTAGTTCTCCTCGACTTCCTGCACGGCATATCCCTTGGCCGCGATCAGGGCAGTACCCAGGGCGATGCGAAGCTCCAGCTCGGACTCGTTTCGTCCCTGCATGCCGGGCGAGCCTTGCAGAACCGCGAGCCCACGGCGCAAATGGCCGATCGCCTCCAGCGTGGCGCCCTTCATTGCGGCCTGCCTGCCTGCCTTGAGCCAGAAACCCGCGGCCGGCTCGCTTTGGCCCGATTCGGTCAGGTGGTAGGCGAGAAGTTCCGGCTCGCGTTCGGTCTTTTCCGGATATTTTTCGGCCAGCACACGTGCGATCCTGGCGTGCAGCGTCCGTCTTTCCCTGTGCAACAGGCTTTCATGCGCCGCGTTCTGGATCATCACATGCCTGAATGAGTATAGCGCCTCCGGCAGGACGCCGAAGCGGACCATCAAGTCGGCCGCCTCCAGATGGTTCAGGGCGGCTTCGACCTGGTCAGCCGGCGCATCGGCAACCTCGCGAAGGAGTTCATAGGTGAACTCGCGGCCGATGGTGGCGCCGATCTGCGCGATTTTCTTGAACGGCCCCATCCGATCGAGGCGGGCCATGAGGGAATCGTTCAGTGTCGCGGGAATAGCGAGCTGATGCCATGGACCGGACAAGACGTAGCGTCCATGTTGCTCGGTCAGGACGTCGGACTCGAGAACGGCTTTGGTCAGCTCTTCAAGGAAGAGCGGCACGCCATCGGTCTTGACGACGATGTCTTCAACCAGCTCCCGGGGAAGCTGCCTGTCTCCCGCCACGCGCTCGACCAATGTCGTGCGGACTTGCCGACCGAGACGTTTCAGGTTCGCAGTCACGGCATGCGTGCGTTCGTTCCAGCCCGGCTGAAACTCCGGACGACAGGTGATCACGACGAGGATCGATGTGTTGCGAATGCTTTCGACCAGCAGATCGAGCACGTCCCGCGAGGTGGGATCGATCCAATGTGCGTCCTCAAAATCGATCAGGAGAGGTCGCTCGCGCGCTTGCGCGAGCAGATGGTTGACGAGCGCAGCTACGGTCGCATCCTTCTGCTGCTGCGGCGAGAGATCCAGCGCCGCATAGCGGTCCCCGGTGGGAATTGAAAGCAGCGCGGCAAGGATCGGCACCACTGTTTCCGCTGCGCCATTTGAGGCGGCGACGTCAGCTTCAAGGCTGGCCAGGCCGAGCGCGGATGAGCTTTCGCCATCTAGGTCGAGCGCGAATTTGAGCTGCGCGATGAAGGGATGGAAGGCGGTGCTGCTGTAATAGGGAGAGCACTGGAACGAAACCTGCCCGTGCCGATCGCTTGCGATCCGCTCCCGCAGCTCCTGAACGATCCGGGACTTTCCAATTCCCGGCTCACCCGTCAGCAGCACAACTTGGCCCTCGCGGGCTTTCGCCTGCTGCCAACGCGTGAGCAGCAATGCCACCTCTTCGGTGCGGTTGACCAGCGGCGTCAATCTGGAGCCCATGGCTGCGGCAAATCGCGTTTCGGCGCGGGAGGGCCGGACCACAAGCCAGGCCTGAGCTTTCGCGGAGATTCCCTTCAGCGCGTGAAATCCGAGATCCTGGTAGTCGAACTTTCCTCTCAGCAGGGTTTGCGTCGAAGACGCGATGACGACGCCGTTTGGAGGCGCCAGGGCCTGCAGACGGGCAGCCAGATTGGGCGTCTCGCCGACCGCGGAATCGCGCTCGGCGGTGTCTTGTCCAACCAGATCTCCGACGACAACAAGGCCGGTCGCAATCCCGATGCGCACGCTGGGCCCATCACCGGTGACCCCGCCGGCGTCGGTCGTTCTCACCGCCGACAGGCTCCGTACAATTTCGAGCGCCGCGCGCACCGACCGCTCGGCATCATCCTCATGGGCATTCGGATAACCGAAATAGATCAGGATGCCGTCCCCGAGGTAGCGGGCCGCGAAGCCTTCGTACCTCTTCACTACGCTAACGCATTTTTCCCTGAAGCTCGCGATCATGTCGCGCACGTCTTCCGGATCGAACTGTTCGGACAGCGCGGTCGATCCGACCATGTCGCAGAACATCACGGTCAGTTGGCGCCGCTCGGCGGTCGCCGCCACGCCTTCGACGACGCTCGTCCCGCCCGCCGACCCCTTTACCGAACGGGCGAGGGGAGCGACCGCGCGCTGGAAGCGCTTGCGATCTCCGAGCGGAAGCCCAAGTGCGACCAGATCCTGCTCAGTGAGATCGGGCAGGATGTCCAAACCGATATGGTGCAGGACAAAGAGTTCGCTGTACTGGCCGAGCTCAACGGTTTCGAGCCAGTGCTTGAGAGCAGCCTCGGTATCCGCGCTTGGCTCTTTCTCCGGCATGGGACGTCCAGACTTAGGTCAGCTTGGCTGGGTACAGCTTGGCGTTACCGCGGCATTTCATGCAATTCCCCTTATCGGTTAGCTGCCTAGAGCGGGACCAGGAGGAGAACAACGGATGGGAACTCTGTTCACGGCCGGAGAACTACGGAAGGAACCCTGACCTTTCTAGTCCTGGAACTTACCCGCGCGAATTTGTCGGGTGCGCCTGACGGATGCCAATCGTGTCCTGCTGCATCCCGCTATAGTTCGGGCGGCTGATGAGGAACCGCGACGGCACGAGCGACGCGTCGATCGACCGATCGCCAGCTCGGCGAGCCAGCCGTTGAGGTCGCCGTCGAGGGCGTCATCACGGCGACAGTGCGTTCGCACCGTCGCTGTCACCTTCACCGCTTGATTCCCGCAAACGCCGCTGCAATGCCGCGCTGGAACAGCGACCAGTCGAACCCGAGCGCGAGCGCGAGGTAACCCCGCTCGATCATCGCATTGGCCTGCTCTGCGGTGCGCGCGACGCCGCCGATCGGCACGCCGCTCTTCATGATGCCTGCTTCGGCGCGCTGCATCAGCGCGACCACTTCGGGATCGTCAGGCAGGCCGCGCTTGTTGATCGAGGTGGCGAGATCACCGGGCCCGATCACCGCGAGGTCGATGCCGGGTGTCGCCATGATCTCGTCGATCCGGTTCACGGCATCGACATGCTCGATCGTGATCATGCAGATCATATCGTCGTCGGCGGTCGCCATGTAGTCGTTCATCGAGACGCCCCAGCGGAACGGCGCATGGAACGGCCCCCAGAGCCGGTCGCCCTTCGGCGGATAGCGCACGCTGCGCGCGGCCTTCTCGGCGTCGCCGCGGTTGCAAATCATCGGAAAGTTGATGCCGAGCGCACCGATGTCCATCGGCGCCTTGGCGAGGTGCGGCTCGTTGGCGGCGATCCGCACCATCGGCACGCATGGCGTCCCTGACGTGGCCACGATCATCGCATGCGCGGTGCCGAGATCGATCGGGCCATGCTCGAGATCGACGATGATCCAGTCCAGCGACTGCGCCATGATCTGCACGGTCTGGATGCTCGGAATGGTCGCGATCGCGCCGAAGGTCGGGCGCTTGTCGCGCCACGCCTTGCGCAGGCGGTTGAGCGGCGTCAGCGGTGCTGAGGTCAATGCAGTGCTCCCTCGATGAGGCGAGGGGAAGCTAGCAGCACATGGTGACGGCGAAAAGGATCAGGCCGGGACGCGGCCGCCGAAGAACGGCGTCAGCGCTTCTGTCAGTCTGTGCGGGCGCTTCGAGGTAAAGATCATCTCGGCGCCGGCCTCGTCGCATTCGGCGCCGGCAGGACCGAGCAAATCGGCGACGCGGCGGGCGATCGCGGGCGCCGGATCGATCCAGTCGACCGGCCATGGCGCGAGCCTGGTCAGGCGTTCCAGCAGCAGCGGATAATGCGTGCAGGCGAGCACGACGGTATCGGTGCGACCGGGGTCATTGGCGCCATCGCCGACGAAGCAGGGGGCGAGCTCGGCCGCGATGTCCTCGTCGCGCACCTTCTCGCCGCTGAGCGCGGCTTCGGCGAGCGAAGCGAGCTCGCCGGAGCCAACCAGGGTCACCTCGCAGCCCTGCGCAAAATCCGAGATCAGCTTGCGGGTATATTCGCGCTTCACGGTGCCCCTGGTGCCGAGCACCGAGACGCGCCTGGTTTTCGACGAGGCGCAGGCCGGCTTGATCGCCGGCACCGTGCCGACGAAGGGCAGGCGGTAGGCGTCGCGCAGATGCGACATCACCAGGGTGGATGCCGTGTTGCAGGCGATCACGACGAGGTCGGGCGCGTGGGTCTCGATCAGCTCGCCGACCAGCGGCACCACCCGGGCGATGATCTCGTCCTCGGTGTGGTGGCCATAGGGGAAGAAGGCGTCGTCGGCGACATAGACATAGTGCGCGTCGGGCCGGGCGTGGACGATCTCGCGCAGCACGGTGAGCCCGCCGAGGCCGGAATCGAAGACGAGGATGGTCGGGGGAGTGGACACGGTGAAAAGTCTATCCGAAGCAGGGTTACCATTCAGTTGTTTGGCTATCCGGCCTCTGCGGCCGACAAAAGGCGGTGAAGGCGGGAATTTCATATGGCCTTGACCTATCCCTGCAAGTATCACGGCAAACTATTGCTGCGACGTGCGAAATCCAAACGGGGCAACTCGACCATGATCCGCAATACGACCGCGAGCTGGGGCGCGCTCGCCCGCGCGTTCCACTGGGTGCTGGGCATGGCCATCATCGGCATGCTGGCCTATGGCTGGTGGATGAACCACTTCCCGGCACGGGCGGACAAGTTCTTCTACCGGTCGATCCATGCCGATATCGGCTATCTGGTGCTGCTGCTGACCGTGCTGCGGCTGCTCTGGCGCAGCTTCAATCCGACGCCGGCGCTGCCGGCCGACATGCCCGCCTGGCAGCGGATCGCCGCCCGCGTCAACCATGGCGCGCTCTATGCCGTCACCATCCTGGTGGCGATGCTGGGCTGGGCGCATTCCGGATCCCGCGACCAGGACTATTCGAGCTTCTTCGGCCTGTTCCACGTTCCCCAGATCACCTCGCCCGACAAGGCGGCGGCGGATGCCTTTGAGCACCGCCACATCTTCTTCGCCTACGTCTTGCTCGCACTGATCGTGCTGCACCTTGCCGCGGTCGCGTTCCATCATTTCGTCAAGCGCGACCGCGTCGCCGCGCGGATGATGGGAGCGGGCGAGGCGGACGGCGCCCGTTAGGCTCACGCGTTCGGGGCGAGCAGACGATTGCCAAGTCACGGCACCGCTGCCGGCAGCGGCATTCACTACATGACGCAACAGCAGCCGCGCTCGTGAAAATGATCACGCCGGCGCGAATTGATCGCAACCGGCGTCATGTTCGTCGACGGCGTGTGGGCGGTGCTAGCCCGCCGGCATCTGCTTCTCGACCAGCCGCACCCAGTAGGACGCGCCGTGGCCGAGGATGTTGTCGTTGAACTTGTAGGCCGGGTGGTGGCACATCGGGCCGTCGCCCATGCCGAGGAAGACGAACGCGCCGGGGCGCGCTTCCAGCATGAAAGCGAAATCCTCGGCACCCATGACCGGCACCAGATTGTCGTTGACGCGGTCGGCGCCGGCCACATCGCGGGCAACCTCGGCGGCGATGCCGGCCTCGCGCGCATGGTTCAGCGTCACCGGATACATGCGCCCATAGTCCGTCTCCGCCGTGCCGCCATAGGCCTTGGCGATGTTGGAAGCAACCTCGCCGATCCGGCGCTCGACCAGATCCCGCACGCCGGGATCCAGCGTACGCACGGTGCCGCCCAGCGTGACGGTCTCCGGGATCACGTTGAACGCGGCGCCGGCCTCGAACATGGTAATCGAGATGACCGCCGATTTCAGCGGATCGACATTGCGCGACACGATCGATTGCAAAGCATTGATGATCTGGGCGCCGATCAGCACGCTGTCGACCGCCTCGTGCGGGGCGGCGCCGGCGTGGCCGCCCTTGCCGTGGACGACGATCTTCAAGGTGTCCGACGAGGCCAGCATCGGGCCGGGCGTGGTCGCGAAATAGCCCTCGGGCAGGCCGGGCATGTTGTGCAGGCCATAGACCTCCTGGATGCCCCAGCGGGTCATCAGCCCGTCGTCGACCATCGCCTTGCCGCCGGCGCCGCCTTCCTCGGCGGGCTGGAAGATCACGACCGCGGTGCCGTCGAAATTGCGGGTCTCGGTGAGGTATTTCGCGGCGCCGAGCAGCATCGCGGTGTGGCCGTCATGGCCGCAGGCGTGCATCTTGCCGGGGATCTTGGAGGCGTAGGCGACGCCCGAGGCCTCGGCGATCGGAAGCGCGTCCATGTCCGCGCGCAGCCCGATGGTCTTGCCCGAACCGGACTTGCGGCCGCGGATCACGCCGACCACGCCGGTGCGTCCGATCCCCGTCACCACCTCGTCGCAGCCGAACTCGCGCAGCTTGTCGGCAACGATGCCCGCGGTGCGGTGGACTTCGTAAAGCAGTTCAGGATTTTCATGGAAGTCATGGCGCCAGGCGGCCATTTCGTCCGAGAGGGCGGCAACGCGATTGACGATGGGCATGGGGAGTCCGTTTCTTGTGATTGCCTAGGGCGGGTCGGCAGCCTAGCGCAACCCGCCGTCTTGTCACGCGAAAGCAACCGTCATTCCGGGGGGCCCGAAGGGAAAAACTCAGATGCGCAATGCGCGGAAGAGTGCGGGATGTCGCGCTGATGCCAGAGCACGACGTTCCCGGGCGATGCGGCGTCTGCGCGATTTCTGAATATTGGAAATGTATCCCTGAGTTGCCCGACGTGTCAAGCTACCCTGTCGAACGCCGGCCGCTGCCAGCTCCTTTGCATGGGGTTGTTTTCGATATTTTGGCCGCGCGGACCTGCGAGGAGTTCCTCCACCGTCGCCCCGCGCAAGCCGAGAGGCGAACGCGAATCCGCGGACCGACTGATCGTCCCCTACAAATTGGCCAGTCCGCATTCGACGGCGAGGCGGACCAGCTGGGCGTCGGTCCGCATGCCGGTCTTGGCCTTGATCAGATAGTGGTAGTTCTGCACGGTCTTGGTGCTGAGGTTGAGATTGGCCGCGATCTGCTCCTTGGTGTGGCCGGCCGCGAACTGCCGGAGGATCTCGATCTCCCGCTCGCCGAGCTGGTCGAGCGCCGATTTGGCCGGCACCAGGCTCTCCAGCGCGAGCACCCGGGCGATGTCGTCGCTCATCGCATGCTCGCCGCGCGCCACTGAGCGGATCGCCGCGATCAGCTCGGCCGGCTCGCTGCCCTTGGTGACGAAGCCGCTGGCGCCGGCGCCGAACGCCGCCTTCACCTGGGCGGCCTCGCTGTGCATGCTGAAGACCAGGATGCGGGCGTCGGCATCGCGCGCGCGGATGTTGCGGATCGCTTCCAGTCCGCTCGCGCCGGGCATCGAGATGTCCATCACCACCACATCGGGCTGGTGCGACTTGAACGCGCGATAGGCATTGGCGGCGTTGTCGGCCTCGGCGACCACGCGGAAATCGTCTTGATGTTCGAGCACGCGCCGGTAGCCCTGACGGACGACGGGATGATCGTCGACCAGCAGGATCGAGATGCCCCGAGTCTTTACAGTTGTCGTCGACACGGTCGTCATCTCAGGCGGCGAGCGGGATCGTGGCAGCGACGGAGAGGCCGCGGCTGGCACGCGCGATCGACAGCGAGCCGCCGAGCGCTGCGACGCGCTCGCTCACGCCGGTGAGGCCGAAGCCTGCCGACTGCGCCACCTTGACGGCATCGCCGCCGCCATCGTCCTCGACCCGCACCAAGAGCGCGTTCTCGGCTCCGGTCCGCCGCTCGATCCGCAGCACGATCTCGCGCGCGGCGCTGTGGCGCAGCGCATTGGTCAGGCACTCCTGCGCGATGCGATAGGCGGTCGCTGCGACCGTGCCGCTGATGTCGGCCAGATCGCCCTGCAGATCGAGCTGGATCATCGGCTGCGTCGTGCGCGATCGCCAGCTGTCGACCAGATCGACCAGGCTTGCCTCCAGCCCGAGCTCCTCGGCCGGCGGATGGCGCAGGCGGTTCAACGTATCGCGCAGGCAGGCGATGATGCGGCGCGTGGCCTGGGAGATCATCCGCGCGTCCTGCGCAATTTCGGTGCCGGCGGCATATTTGTCTCCGGCGCTTGCCTCGATCGTGGTGGCGAAGGCGAGGATCGCGGTGAGATTCTGGCCGAACTCGTCGTGCAGCTCGCGGGCCAGCGCGCGGCGTTCGTCGCTGCGGATTTCGAGCAGCCGCCGCGTCAGCATCGTGCGCTCCTCCTCGGCCTGCGCGAGGCGGTCGCCGAGATCGCCGACGGCGCGTCCGATCATCGCGAGATCCATCGAGCGGACGCGCGGCAGCGGCGTGCGGTACTCGCCGTCGGCCATGCGCCGCAGCGCTGAGACGATCGAGTGCGCCGGTGCCAGCGTATGCGCGATCGCGAGCGAGGCGAGCAGCGCGATGGCGAGCGCCATCAGGAGCGCGACATGGATGTTGTCCAGGATGTGCTGCCAGGCGAGCGCGATCGCTGCGTCCGGATCGGAGACGGCGCGGACGGTTCCGGCGGTGGCGGTGGTGCGGGCGCTGATCGGCCGCTCGACGGTGGTATGTTCGCCGAGCACGGTCTGCACGGTTGCCGTGAACCAGCGCGGCGGCGCCTTGCCGATCCCCTTGCTCTGGCCACATAGCGGCTTCTCGAAGGCGTCGGCCGGTTCGAACTGCACGCAGATCCCCGGTGCGATCAGTCCCATGGTTTCGATGGTGCGCCAGTCCGGCGCCGGCAGCAGTTGTTCGCGCATCCGGTTGCTGCGCAGCAGCAATTCGCGCCAGTACAATGCTTCAAGCGCCTGCGAGACCCGCTCGGCGGACGCCGCCGTGGCGCGATCGACGCTGCGATAGGCATCGATCGTGGCCCAGACGGTGGCCGCGCCGAGGCACAGCGCGACGATGACGAGCAGGCGGGCGACCAGTTGAAGCACGAGGCGCATGCGATCACTCCACAGCCGGAGCATGATCCAGAAAGAGGGGCGAAGCGTAACAGCAACCCCGTTCCCGGCAAGTGCAAGCATGCCCAGCCATGCAGGTCGGGAAATTTGCCCGACGAAACTTGGGCAGATGTCTTTGGACGGCGCCCACCGGCTCTGCTCTAACGGGAGGCGAGGCCGTCGCTGAGCCTCATGGAACAGTCGCCGCAGGGAGATCACGCAGCATGAATGCCAAGGTCGGCGCCGCCGCATCGGCCGGCACGGATGCGGCGGAGCGCAGCGTCCTGCTGCTCTGGATGATCTTCACCGGTCTTTCGGTGTTCGCCGCCTTCCTGCTGTGGCGCTACGGGCTGATCCGCCTCATGGTCCGTTCCGATCGCACCTACATCTCCAGCGTCATCGCCGTGCTCTACATCGTCACCTGCATCCATTGCTTCTGGCGGACACGGGCGATTGCGCGGGAAGGGGAGGTCGCGCGCGGCTGCCGCGCCATCCTCGCCGCGCCCGATGGCGCCGAGGTTTTGGCATCGGATGCGCGCGGCCTGCCCGGTGGCCTCGTCACCGATCACATCAAGAGCCTGGTGCAGAAGGCCGATGCGCAAGCCAAGGGCCGCATCGACCAGACGTTGCTGTTGCGGACGCTGGCGGATCGCCTGCGCGGGTCGAACGGGTTTGGCGCCTTCGTCTCCGACACGCTGATGAAGCTCGGCCTGCTCGGCACCATCATCGGCTTCATCATCATGCTGGCGCCGATCGCCTCCCTCGATGCCGCCGACAAGGTCGCGATGAAATCGTCGATGGGCCTGATGAGCGACGGCATGGCGGTCGCGATGTACACGACGCTGGCCGGGCTGATCGGATCGATCCTGGTCCGGATCCAGTACTACATGCTGGATTCCGCGACCCAGCGGGTGTTCTCCGATGCGGTCGTGCTGACCGAGACGCACGTCACCCCGGCGCTGGAGCGTCGGTTTGGTACGCCCCTTGGAACGCCGCCATGATGGACGAGTTCGGGCTCTATCCGCGCGAGGAAGCATTCGATCCCCTCGGTGTCATGCTGTTCAAGGCGCTGCAGGTGATCGCCTTCCTGTTCTTCCTCGCGCTGCTCGCGGTGTCGCCAGATTCCAAGGAAGGCAAGATCGACTCCAAGGCGGAGTTCATCATCACGATGGACTGGCCGGACAACCATCCTGACGATCTCGACCTGTTCGTGCAGGACCCGGCCGGCAACATCGCCTGGTACCGGCATCGCGAGGCCGGCTTCCTGACGCTCGATCGCGACGATCGCGGCGGCGCCAACGACTTCATCGTGGTCAACGGCAAGAAGATCGCATCGCCGATCCGCGAGGAGATCGTCACCCTGCGCGGCATCGTCGCCGGCGAATACACCGTCAACGTTTCGCATTTCCAGGCGACGACCGGTGAGCCGGTGCAGGCCAATGTGAAGGTGCAGAAGCTCAATCCGACGGCGCAGGTGATCTTCGACGACAAGCTGACCGTCACTCACACCGGCGACGAGAAGACCGCGGTCAGGTTTCGCATCGACGCTGAGGGCAAGGTGATCAACGTGGATCAGCGGCCGAAATCGCTGCTGGAGACGTTTCGTAACGTCCACGCCAACGGCGCCGATCTAGACCCGAAGACCGGGGTGAGGATGCGTCGTGATTAGTCTGCAGTCGGTCATTCTTACGCTTGCGGTCGCCTACGCGGCGGTCGGTGCGTTGCTTCTGATCGTGCTGGTCTATGCGCGGCTGCACTGGTCGCTGAAGGCTGTCGTCATCGTCGTGACCAGCGCGTTCTATTTCGTCAGCTTCGGCGGCATGCGCGGCCTGCTCGGCTGGGCCTCCGCGGAAAGGCTGCCGGCGAACTTCAAGCTGCTGTCGACGCGGATCGTGGAGCCGCATTCGCTGCAGGGCGATCCGGGCTCGATTTATCTCTGGGTCGAGGAGCTTGATGAAGACAACCGGCCGAGCGCGGTGCCCCGCGCCTTCCGGATTCCCTACAGCGACGCGTTGGCCGAGCAGATCCACACCGCCGACAACGAGATCAAGGCCGGGCATCCGCAGGGCGGACGGGCAGCGGATTTCGGCGGCGGCGATGGGACCATCATGGATTTCGTCAGGGAGTACATCACGCCGAAGACGATCCTGGAGACATCAGGCGGCGATTCCACGACCGGGACCTTCGTGCCGCCGCCGGCGGGTGCGCAAGGATCGGTCTTTACGCCGCTGCCACCGCCGCGGATGCCGCCCAAGGACGAGCGGCAATAGCCGGATGCGACCAACACGAGGATGGCATAAAAATAGGGATCGCCAATAATCGGTCAGCCGGGCGGACAGTAGTCATCCGGAATTACTCAATTCCCTGAACCGTGTAGTCTGTGGATAACCGGGGCTAGATTTCATCCCCAAGCCATTTTCCCGGCAAAGGGGCCGCTGCGTGAAGCGGCCCCTTTCGATTCCGGAGTCAATTTCCAACACTTGAGGTTCCGGTGCTGTGAGGTGGCCTCAGAGCACCGTCAGGAATGCGATCGCGAGAACCATCAGCCACCCGACGATGACGAGCGAGACCACCGCGCCCGCGGTGATCTTGACGATCTCCTTGAAGGTCGTTGGACGATCCATACGGGCCTCTCCCGGGGGTGCCGTAGCGAGACATAGGCACCGACCCGGCTGATCGCGCCGCTTCTCACGGAACGGTGTAGCGCGCCATACGGCCGGGCCGCAGGGGCCCGGTGGGCCCTTCCGCATAGCTGTCATCTCGCAAAGTTTGTCTGACAGATATTGAAATCTGTCAGCGGGATGGCGTATATACTCAACAGCCCAAGGGAGGAGGGCGCCCAGTGGCTGTTCCGGCGTTTGGCCGGGGGAGCCGTACTTAATTTGACTACCTCGAAGGACTACCTCCATGACGATAGAAATCTTTCAATTGACCGCCCAGATTCAACAGTGGCTCAATCTTCGCGTCGCCCGCCATCTGGCAGCCCAGGCTGCCAAGTTCAGCCGCGGGCAGGACAGCGATAACCAGACGGTAAACGCATGAACGAGGCGGTGGTATTGACACCCGAGCGGATCCTCGAAGCAACCGAGGATGTTTTGAGGCGCTTCGGGCTCGCCAAGGCCACCGTTGTCGACGTTGCCCGTGCGCTGGATGTCAGCCACGGCAGCGTGTACCGCCATTTCCCCAGCAAAGCCTCGCTCCGCGATGCGGTCGCCAAACGCTGGCTCGACCGCGCCAACGAGCCGCTGTGCAAGCTCGCGGCAAGCGATGGCCCTGCGCCGGAACGGCTGGAGAAATGGCTGCGCACCGCCTTCACGATCAAGCAGAAGAAGGTCTGCGACGATCCCGAGATGTTCGCGACCTACCTCGCACTCGCGCAGGACGCGCGCGAAGTGGTGGAAGCCTACAAGGACAAGCAGGTCGATCTGATCGCGAAAATCCTGGCTGACGGTGTCGCGCAGGGCGTGTTCGAGGTCGACAATGTGAAGGCGACCGCGCGGGCCGTGTTCGACGCCACCGTCCGCTACCACCACCCGGCGCATGCCGAGGAATGGGCCAAGCCCGAATGTCCGTCGCGGATCGACGCCCTCATCGCCCTGCTGCTGCGGGGCGTGCGGGTGTGCAAGCACTAACCGACCGTTCTTCCGACATACCCTGATCATCTGATGCCTTTGGCCCGATTGCGAGCCGGGGGCCGCGTGTGCTTGATATCGGGCACGGATCAGCAGCACGGACCACGATGCGGCTTGCGCTCTTTGCCGATATTCACGCTAACCGGCAGGCCTTCGCGGCCTGTCTCGATGCTGCGCGTGCGCGCGGCGCCGAACGGCTGATCTGCCTCGGCGATATCGTCGGCTACGGCGCCGATCCCGAATGGGCCGTCGACACCGTGATGGACCTCGTCGCAAAGGGCGCGATCGCGGTGCGCGGCAATCATGACAATGCGATCGGCGTGCCGAGCGACAGCATGAATGCCGATGCGCAGGCCGCGATCGACTGGACCCGCGGCCGGCTCAGCGCCGGGCAGAAGGAGTTCCTCGCCGAGCTTCCAATGTGGCGGGAAGAGAATAACCGGCTCTACGTGCATTCGGAGGCGTCCGACCCCGTGAAGTGGCGCTACGTCCGTGACACCTCCGACGCCGCGCGCAGCATGATGGCGACCGAATTGCAGATCACCTTCTGCGGCCACATCCATCGTCCGGGCCTCTACTCGATGTCCTCGACTGCGAAGATGACGAGCTTCGTTCCGACCGCGGGCGTCGCGGTGCAATTATTGACGGGGCGGCGCTGGCTCGCCGTGCTCGGCTCGGTCGGCCAGCCGCGCGACGGCGATCCCGCGGCATCGTTTGCGATGTTCGACACCGCAAGCCGCGAGATCACCTATCACCGCGTGCCCTACGACGTCGCGACCGCTGCGGCGCGGATCAAGGCCAACGGCCTGCCGCTCTGGCTCGCCGATCGTCTTTCGATCGGCAGGTGAGCGACATGGCGGCGCTGACGATGCAGGCGGGCGCCGAGATCGATGGCTTCACCATCGGCGAGCGGGTGCATCGCGGCGGCATGGCGACGTTGTGGACCGTCACCCATCCCGGCATCACCGTGCCGCTTTTGATGAAGGTGCCGCTGACCTCGGAGGGCGAGGATCCGGCAGCGATCGTCAGCTTCGAGATGGAGCAGATGATCCTGCCGCGGCTGTCGGGGCCGCACGTGCCGGCCTGTTTCGGCACCGGCGATTTCGAGCGCCAGGCCTATGTGGTGATGGAGCGCATCCCCGGCCAGACGCTCTACAAGCGGCTCGACGCGCTGCCGTTGCCGTATGAGGAGGTAAGGGTGATCGGCGGCAAGGTCGCGACCGCGCTCGCCAGCCTGCACCGACAGAACGTCATCCATCACGACATCAAGCCGAGCAGCATCATGTTCCGCGAGCGCGGCGAGGCGGTGCTGATCGATTTCGGCCTCTCGCATCACCAGCATCTGCCCGACCTGTTGCAGGAGGAGTTTCGCCTGCCTTACGGCACCGCGCCCTACATGGCGCCGGAGCGCCTGCTCGGCGTGCGCGACGATCCGCGCAGCGACCTGTTTTCGCTCGGCGTGCTGCTCTATTTCTTCACCACCGGGGTCCGTCCGTTCGGCGAGACCGAAACGCTGCGCGGCATGCGCCGGCGGCTGTGGCGCGACCCCTATCCGCCGCGCAAGCTGAAGCCCGACTATCCGCCTTGGTTGCAGGAGATCGTGCTGCGCTGTCTGGAGATCGATCCGGCGGCGCGCTATCCGACCGCGGCGCAGCTCGCCTTCGATCTCGGCCATCCCGAGCAGGTGAAGCTGACCGCGCGGGCGCAGCGGGTCGATCGCGATCCGGTCGGCACTGTCTGGCGCCGCCGCTTCAATCTCGGCGCGGCGCCGCCGCAGCCGAGGTCCGATGTCGCGGCGCAGCTCGCCTCGAGCCCGATCGTCGCCGTCGCGCTCGATCTCGGCGAGGGGACCGAGGCGCTGAACGAGACCATCCGCGTCACTGCCGAGCAGGTGCTGTCGACGTCGCCGTCGGCGCGGCTCGCCTGCGTCAACGTGCTGAAGCTCAATCGCCTGGCGATCGACCGCACCCATGACGATCAGGGCCAGAACAAGCATGTCGACCGCCTGGTGGCGCTCCAGCATTGGGCGCGGCCGTTCAGGCTCGCGGAGGGGCGGCTGACCGTGCATGTGCTGGAGGCGATCGATCCCGCCGCCGCGATCCTGGAATTCGCCGCGGTCAATCTGGTCGACCACATCATCATCGGCGCGCGGCAGAACTCGGTGCGGCGTGCGCTGCTCGGCAGCGTGTCCGCCAAGGTCGCCGGGGAAGCGCCGTGCACCGTGACCGTGGTGCGGCCGTCGCGGCTGACGCCGGCGACGGACGCTGAAGACGGCGCGGCGGACCCGACGGCCAGTGCCGCGGTCACGCCGCCCGCGCTGTTTTGATCAGATCGCTTCGCCGCGCGCCTCGGCGGCCGCATGGCGGATCGCGGCGATGTTGGTCTTGTACGCCTCGGCGGTGCCGCCCTTGAAGACGGCGGATCCCGCGACAAAGGCATTGGCGCCGGCTGCGGCGAGCTGGCCCGCGACATCGGGCGCGACGCCGCCATCGACCTCGATGTCGATCGGGCGGCCCGCTGTCATCGCCCTGACGTCAGAGATCTTGCCGATCGCCGAGCGGATGAAGGCCTGGCCGCCGAAGCCGGGATTGACCGACATCACGAGCACCAGGTCGATCAGGTCGAGCACATATTCGATCGCGCTCACAGGCGTTGCCGGATTGAGCGAGACGCCGGCCTTCTTGCCGAGCGCGCGGATCGCCTGCAGCGAGCGATGCAAATGCGGGCCGGCCTCGGCATGCACCGTGATGTGGTCGCAGCCCGCTTTGGCGAACGCCTCGAGATAGGGATCGCAGGGCGAGATCATCAGATGGGCGTCGAAGATCTTCTTGGTGTGCGGCCGCATCGCCTTGATGACATCCGGGCCGTAGGAAATGTTCGGCACAAAATGTCCGTCCATCACGTCGAGATGGATCCAGTCGGCGCCGGCCTGGTCGACGGCGCGGACCTCCTCGCCGAGCTTTGAGAAATCCGACGCCAGGATCGACGGAGCGATGACGAGGGGACGCGGGGTGAATGACTGAGTCATAGCGCAGTTCCGAAAGGCTTCAGGGGGCGACGGGTGATCCCGCCTAACACGCGGACGCGTGGCGGGCAATGCGAGCGGACGGCACCTCGGAGCCGGAAAATTCTGCCGCCGGCGGCAGCTCTTGCCGGGTGCGCGGAACCTGCATGATGCGCCAAGGCCTGGTTTTATTGCGTTTTTGCCATGGCATGCCGCTTGCTGCGCCTTTGGCAAGCGTTTGAGCCGCCATGCGCGGCCTTGTTGGAGTATTGCCATGTTATTTGCCATTGGCGCTGCGTCATCCGCCATCGATCTTTTGAGCTCGCTGATGTCGTCGAAGTCGACGACACAGACCGGCAGCTCCACGCAGGGAAATCAGTCGGCCGGGCTGTTCTCGGCCTCGACCGATAGCTCGACATCGACCAGCAGCCGCACGGGCACCGGCTCGGGCAGCAGCAGCTCCACGCAGATTTCGCCGCTGACCATGAGCGCGCTGCTCGACGCGCAGAGCCAGTCGCAGACCACGGCTTCGACCAGCACGGCACCGACCAGCCGGTCCGATGCGCTGAAGGACCTGTTCTCGCAGATCGACGCCGACGGCAACGGCCAGATCACCAAAGCGGAATTCGAGAAGGCGCTCGGTGCCGGCGGTACCAACACCGCGCAGGCCGACGACGTGTTCTCCAAGCTCGATACCAATGGCGACGGCAGCGTCAGCCTCGACGAGATGTCGCAGGCGTTGCAGGGCCACAAGGGCGGCGGCCATCACCATCACCACGCGGCCGGCGGCGCGACCGACGGGTCCGGCGCCAGCAGCGGCTCGGGCGGATCGAGCTCCGATCCGCTGATGCAGGCGCTGAACGGTGCGACCTCGACGTCGGTGACCAACAGCGACGGCTCGACTACGACAACGACGACCTATGCCGACGGCTCCAAGGTGTCGATGACGTCGGCGGCCACGTCGTCGACCACCGGCAGCGCGAACTCGTCCTCCGCCGGCAGCAATGCGACCTCGTCCTACAATTTCATCGAGCAGCTGATCCAGCGCCAGTCGCAGGCGATCTCGGCCCAGGCCTCGTCGTCACTGTCGGTCAGCGCTTAACACATCACATTGTCAGAGGCGGCATAGCCGCAAACTCCGCCTCGCCCCGCGCGGGCCGGAACGCATCGTGAGATGCGTTCCGGGTGAAGGGGAGCCTCCGCGAGTCCGTCAATCACTGATGATGCGGAAGCAGCCCCTCACCCCAACCCTCTCCCCGTAAGAACGGGGCGAGGGAGCACCACCGTATTCGCGGCCCTAACCGAACCGGTCCTGCCAGCTCGGCAGCGCGCCGGGGAAGGGCAGGGCGGTGGCTGAATGGACGCCGCGTGCGATGGCGCGCGCCACCGTGTTGGCGGCGATCGCGCCGAGCTTGGTCAGCCCAAACAGCGGATCGACCGGCTTTGCGCCGGTGGCGGCGGCAAACACCACATCGCCATCGAGCGGGGCGTGCACCGGATAGATCGCGCGCGCCATGCCGGTCTGCGCGATCATCGCAAGGCGCTTCGCCTGCGGCTTGGTCAGCTGCGCATCGGTCACGACAACGACGAGCGTGGTGTTCTCGGCGGCGGTGGCGTCCGCGCCGCCCTTCAGCCGCAGCTTCAGCATGTCCGGCGTGAACGCGGGCGGCAGGCCGCGACCGCCGAATTCGCCATCGACCTCGAACGGCGCCGCCCAGAACCACGCGCCGCTGCCGACCGTGACGCTGCCGACTGCGTTAACCACCGCGAGCGCCGCCACCTTGACGCCGTCGTCGGTCACGGCGGACGCCGAGCCGAGGCCGCCCTTGAGGGTGGCGGTGGTCGCGCCCATGCCGGCGCCGACGCTGCCGAGCTCGAAATTGCCGGAGGCGGCATTCGCCGCCGCATAGCCGAGATCGCGATAGGGCGGAAAGCGTCCCCACGCCTTGTTGCCGCCGTTGAGCAGATCGAAGCAGATCGCGCCCGGCACGATCGGGATCACCGCATCGCGGATGCGAAAGCCGCGGCCGCGCTCGGCAAGCCAGGCCTGCACGCCGCCGGCCGCATCTAACCCGAGCGCGGAGCCGCCGGACAGCGTGATGGCGTCGATCGCCTCGACGACGTTGTGCGGGGACAGCAACGCGTCCTCGCGGGTGCCCGGACCGCCGCCGCGGACGTCGATCGAGGCCACCGCCGGCCGCTCGAACAGGATGGCGGTGACGCCGGAAGCGATCACGGCATCGTCGGCGTGGCCGACGCTGACGCCGGCAATATCGGTGAGAAGGTTCTTCACGATCGAGTCCGTCCGCGCCTTGTCCGAGCTTTGGCTGCTCCAACCGGTATAGCAGCCGCGGCGGGCTCGGCCAGAGCGTTTTCGAGCGAAGTGGACACCGGTTCGTGTGAAGAAAACGCTTCAAGACAAGAATCTAGAGCTTCGGTTCTGATTCAATCAGAACCGAAAATGCTCTAGAGGCGCGTTGACGGCCTGGTTTATGACCTCATCATCCGGGCAATGGCTTCGCCAATGACAACCGTTGTGAAGTGCGTATTGGCCCGGCAATCGGACGGCATGATCGATGCGTCGGCGACCCGCAGGCCGCGGATGCCCTTCACCGTACCGTCGGGATTGACCACGCCCGCGGGATCGTTGACGCCGGCCATCCGGCAGCTGCCGGCTGCATGCTGGATATCGCCGGTCTCCCGTCGCAACACCGCCTCGAGCTCGGCTGTTGGCAGGGCTGCGGCGGCTGGCAGGGTCAGCTCGGTATCTCCGAGACGGATCCAGTCCGATATGCCGGCCAGTGCCGGCTGCATGGCCAGGACGGTGAACCGCTTCACCGCATCGGTCATGCGCAGCATGTCGCGTTGATCGGCCAGCATGTTCTCCTCGACGATCGGATCGATCATCGGATCGGGCGAAGCCAGTTTCAGCTGACCACGCGAATAGGCATTGAACAATCCCGCGCCGATCGCTCCGGGATTTCCGATGCCGCGATGGTTGAAACCGATCATGATCATATCGCGCTTGCCGCCGTCGGCGAGACCGGACGAATATGTCACGCAGCAATTGGTATGACGCGTGTCCGGATCGGTGGGCCGCAGCTCCTCACGCAGCTGGATCGTCATGCGAAATAGCGGATGGTCGAAGAAATTGCGGCCGACCGGCAGATCACGCTCGACCGCGATCCCCATGGCTCGCAGCTCCTCCGCCGGGCCAATGCCCGATCGCAGCAGGATCGCGGGGCTGTGGATGGCGCCGCCGCACAGCACGATCTCGCGTGCGTCGATCTCGCTGGTGCCCTTGCCGTCGATATGGACCCGGACCCCGGTCGCCCTGCCGTCGCGGATCAGGACCCGGTCGACCAGCGCCTTGCCACGGATCTCCAGATTGGCGCGGCCACGCGCCGGCTCGAGATAGCCTTCGTTGGTTGTGATGCGACGGCCGTTGCGGCTGTTGATCGGATAGCAGGCAACGCCTTCGCCATCCGGGCCGTTGACATCGGCGCACCACGGATAGCCACTGGCGAGCGCCGCATCGCGCAGGGCGTGATCAATCGGGCCCCACGTCTCTAGCGGCGCGCGATAGACCGGCAGCGGACCGCCGCGTCCATGTCCCTTGGTGTCGCCGAATTCCTCGTCGTCCTCGATGTCAGAGAAAAGCGGCATGATCTCGCGCGCGGACCAGCCGGTGCAGCCGAGCGCGGTCCATTCGTCGAAAGCATCCGCGACGCCGCGAATGGCGATCTGGCCGTTCATCATCGAGCTGCCGCCCAGCCCCTTGCCGCGCCAATAGAAGCGCGGCTCCTGCCCCGCGATGCGGCGGGTCAGGAGGTCGGGCCACTGCCACTTCTCCTGGAATTCCCGCTGGTGAATGATGGGAATCGGATTGGGCGTCCTGATCTCCCAGGGCGCTTCATCGGCACGCCAGTCGAGGCCCGCTTCCAGCAGCAGCACCCGCCGGTTTCGATCCTCGGACAACCGGGCGGCAATGGCAGCGCCGGCAGAGCCGCCGCCGACGACGATCACATCGTACATGGTATCACGTGACATGGCATCAAACCTTGCTGTGTCGGAAAGTCCAAACAAGGGACATCAGATGACATCCCGACATCTCTGATGTTTCTCGTTTCATCACGCGGCGGCCCGCGTTGATCAGAATCATGCGGGTTGAGACTACTCGGGTTTATCGATGTTCCAGAACAGCGGCGTGGCCGGACCATCGAGCATGCCTGTCAGCTCCTTGTGCCACACGCTCGGCGCAAAATACTGGCCCAGGGGAACGTAAGTCACCTCGTCGAGCGCGCGCGCTTGAATCTCCGCCGCGATCTTCTTCTGGGCCACGGGCGAGCCGGCGCGGGCGAAGGCATCGCGAAGGCTCTCCATTTGCGGGTCGTCCGGCCAGCCGACCCATCCGCCCTTGCGACCCCTGCTGTTCAGGGGAGCGCTGACGACGGGATTCATGATGTCGGCAATGCCCCAGTTGGTGAAGAACATGTTCCAACCGCCTTCCTTCGGCGGCTTCTGGCTTGCGAAGACCATGTTCGCTGTCTGCCAGTCCATGGACTGGACCGTCACCTGGAAGCCAGCCTGACGCAGCAGCTGCGCGGCGACGATGGGCTGCGTCTTGAGGGTCACCACATCGGTCGGTGCCAGCATCACGACCGGCGTGCCGTCGTAACCGGATTCGGCCAGCAGCTTCTTGGCCTCGACCATGCCGCCGCCCTTGACGAGAGAGTCCGATCCGAGATCGGAGGCGAGCGGTGTGTCGCAGCCGAAAACGGCGCCGCAAATCTTATAGAGCTTCGGATCCCCGACCATGGCGTCGAGTATGTCCTTCTGGCTCAGCGCCATCATGGCAGCCCGGCGCACCTTGAGGTTGTCGAATGGCGGATAAAGAAAGTTCATCCGCCCGATCGTCTGGAATCCGAGGCCGCTCAAAGGGAGCGACGTCAAATCCTTGTCGGCTTGCAGGATCGGCAGCATGTCGAATGACGGCCGCTCCAGGAAATCGATGTCGCCGGACTGAAGCGCGCTGGTTGCAGTCTGAACGTCGGGCATCGTGATCCATTCGACGCGATCGACCTTCACCACCTTGCCGCCTGAGGTCCAGCTTGGCGGCTCGGCGCGCGGCACATAGTCCTTGTTCTTCTCGTAGACGGCCTTCACGCCGGGCTGGAATTCCGTCGCGACGAACTTGAAAGGTCCCGAGCCGATCTGCTCGGGGATCGGCCGATCCGACGGTGTGTCGGCAAGGCGCTTCGGCATCATGAAAGGTACAAGCGTGGATGGCTTACCGAGCGACTCCAGCACCAGGCCGTAGGGTTCCTTGAGTTTCAGCACGATCGTCCTGGTGTCGGGGGCCTCAAGGCCGGCGGTGAAGTCCATCAGCTTCTGGCCCATGCCGTCGACGGCAGCCCAGCGCTTCAATGACGCGATGCAGTCGTCCGCAGTCACCGGCGTTCCGTCATGCCACTTCAGGCCGTCGCGCAGCGTGAACGTGTAAGTCAGCTTGTCGTCGGACACCTTCCAATCCGCCATTTGAGGCCGGATCGTGAAGCTGGAGTCCATCGCCACCAGCGTGTCGTAGACCATATAGCCGTGGTCACGCGTGATGTAGGCTGACGAAACGATCGGATCGAGCGCCCGCAGGTCCGAATGCATCACTGCCCTGATCGTCTTGGCGTGAGACAGGCCGGGCCATACGAGAGCGGTGGCGACCAGCAGCCCGCGTAACGCGGTTTTCATTGACATCGAGGTGTTTCTGGCTCGCGTGGTGGCTGACATCATTTTCCTCGGATGAACGCTGAACGGACTTCGATCGGCGCGTTGAAGAGCGCATTGGTTGAATGGAAGCCGCCCGCCGGTTCGGGATGGCCTTTGTCATGGCGTCGAGACATCCGTCGAAGGCAATCGCGCGTCCGCGTCGCACGGATGGTCGTTGCACCGGCGAGGCCGGCGCAGACGGCTGCAATGATGGGCATGTTTAGAACAGGCTCCCGGACGCTAGAGTCGCCCCGACGCCGGCCTAAACCGGTGGAGGCGCCCCATCTGTCTCGGTACCTGAGAGCTTCATCCGCTGGAGCCCTTTGCTCGACGCAATGGCTCGATGACGGATATCCCCTTCGGTGGACACCGCATCAAGGATACGGTGTCTCTCTCCAGATCGTCCTGACGACACGGTCCTTGTGCCTGAGAGTTTCCGGGGCGGTTGCTCCGTCGGCGCCGAACACGAAAGCGAAGTGCTCGCTTTCGTTTCGATCTCTCCCGCATCGTCGCGTTGGACGCTCAAAACGTTATTGTGCGCTGCCAAACCAGGCAAGACTAAACTTCAATCGGGACTTGCCCAGATCATGTGCGATCGATCTCGCGGGGCTCATCGCTCCGTCGACTGCGTGCTCGAGCAGTTCGGGAAGGGATCTGCTGAAACAGAAGCGGTATTCTGTCTACGCGGCGTCATGCGACAAGCCGGGCGTGCCGATCCTGCCCAAAACAAAAACGCCCCGGCGAACCGGGGCGTTGTTCTCGGATTCAGATCAGGCGCGAGAGGCTCAGGAGCCCTTCGGATTGATCTCGGTGTAGTTGCCCTTGGCGTCCCACTTGTAGACGACGTAGTCGATCGCCTTGATGTCGCCCTTGGCGTCGAAGCCCATCTTGCCGAGCACGGTGTCCCAGTCGCCGGCCTTGATGGTGTCCATCACCTTCTTGGCGTCGGTGGTGCCGGCCTTGGCGACGGCCTGCGTCCACACCTGCATCGCGGCGTAGGTGTAGAGCGTGTAGCCTTCGGGATCGATGTTCTTGGCCTTGAACTTCTCGACGATCGCCTTCGCGGTCGGCTTGTTGCGCGGATCGGGGCCGAAGGTGAACAGCGTGCCTTCGGCGGCGGGGCCGGTGATCGAGGCGAACTCCTTGTCGTTCATGGCGTCGCCCGCCATCAGCACGGTCTGCAGGCCCTGGTCGCGCATCTGGCGCAGGATCAGGCCGGCTTCCTGATGATAGCCGCCGACATAGACCAGATCGATATTGTCGCGCTTCAGGCGCGAGACGATCGAGTTGAAGTCCTTGTCGCCCTTGTTGTAGGACTCGAACATCTTCTCCTGGAAGCCGGCCTTGTTCAGCGCCTTCTTGGTCTCGTCGGCGAGGCCTTTGCCGTAGGTGGTCTTGTCGTTCAGGATCGCGACGTTCTTGCCCTTGTAGTTCTTCATGATGTAGTCGGCGGCGACCAGGCCCTGCTGGTCGTCACGGCCGCAGACGCGCGCCACGTTCCAGAGCTTGCGCTCGGTGAACAGCGGGTTGGTCGAGGCCGGGGTGATCTGCAGCACGTTGGCGTCGGCATAGGCCTCGGAGGCCGGGATCGAGGACGACGAGCAGAAGTGGCCGGCCACGAACGGGATCTTCGCGGAGCCGATCTTTTCCGCGATCGAGCGCGCCTGCTTCGGATCGCAGGCATCGTCGTCGGCTTCCAGCGCGAGCTTCTTGCCGAGCACGCCACCGGCGGCGTTGATGTCGGCGACTGCCTGCTCGGCGCCGTTCTTCATCTGCCGGCCAAAAGCGGATTCGGAGCCCGTCATCGGGCCCGCGACTGCGATGGTGATGTCTTGCGCGAACGCGTTCGCCGATAATGCGAACGACGCGCACAGTGCCAGGCCGATCAGCTTCAGTGATTTCATGAGACGTCCCTCGTGGTCGTTGCCTCTTGCGGAAGGGCCCGGCACGCCGGGTCCCAAAACCGCCGGCATTCTCGGCTGATTTCGCGGCGAAGTCACCGGCAATTTTCAGGCAATTCGACGCTGCATCAGCCGCATCCTGCTGCAAGGGGCGGCGCTCGAGGGCACGCTAGCCGCGGCGGCCGCCTTCCAGATAGGCGGCGCGGATTTCCGGGCGCTGCAGCAATTCGGCGCCGGTTCCGGCCAGCGTGATCAGGCCGTTGACCATGACGTAGCCCCGATGGGCGAGCTTCAGCGCATGGTTGGCGTTCTGCTCGACGATCAGCACGGTGAGGCCATCCTGCCGGTTCAGCGTGCGGATGGCGTCGAAGATCTGGCGCGCGATCAGCGGCGCGAGGCCGAGCGAGGGCTCGTCCAGCATCAACAGGCGCGGCCGGCTCATCAGGGCGCGGCCGATCGCGAGCATCTGCTGCTCGCCGCCCGACAGCGTGCCGCCGCGTTGTGCGACGCGCTCCTTCAGCCGCGGAAACAGCGCGAACACGCGCTCCAGCCCGGCCTCGCGTTCGGCCTCGCTGCATTCGGTGGCATCGGCGCCCATCTGCAGGTTTTCTGCGACGCTCATGCGCGGAAAGATCCGCCGGCCCTCGGGCGATTGCGCGATGCGCAGCCGCGCGATCTCGTGGGTCGGCACGCCGGTGATATCATGGCCGTCGAATTCGACGGTGCCGGCGCGGGCGCGCGGCCGGCCGAAGATCGTCATCATCAGCGTCGACTTGCCGGCGCCATTGGCGCCGATCAGGGCGACGATCTCCCCTCGATTGATCTCGATGTCGACGCCCTTCAGCGCCTCGATCTTGCCATACGCCGCACGCACGCCGCGCACCGCAAGCAGGGGTGTGGTTGCCGCTGCCGCGCTCACGTGCCGCTCTCCATCACGGCGATCGCCTCTTCCTCGTCGGCGCCGAGATAGGCGGCGATCACCTTGGGGTCGTCGCGCACCGCTTGCGGCGTGCCTTCGGCGATCTTGACGCCGTAGTCCATGACCACGATGTGATCGGAAATCTCCATCACCACAGACATGTCATGCTCGATCAAGAGGATCGAGGTGCCCTGTTCGTTGCGGATCGACAGCAAGAGCTCGTTGAGCCCGCCGCTCTCGCGTGCATTCAGTCCGGCCGCGGGCTCGTCGAGACAGAGCAGTGCAGGTTCAGTGCACATCGCGCGCGCGATCTCGAGCCTGCGCTGGTCGCCATAGGGCAGATTGCCGGCGGCATCGTCGGCGCGATCGAGCAGGCCGACGCGGTTGAGCCAGCTCCGCGCCAGCTCGATGGCGCGCGCTTCGGCCTCGCGCCAGGACGGCAGGCCGAGCAGGCCGAGCAGGGTCAGGCCCGAGGCGCGCATCAGCGCGTTGTGCTGGGCGACCATCAGGTTTTCCAGCGCGGTCATGCCGGGAAACAGCCGGATGTTCTGGAAGGTGCGCGCCACCTTGGCCTGCTTGGAGATGCGGAAATCGTTCAGCCGCTCGAGCTGGATGGTGCGGCCGTCGTCGTGGGCGAGGCGGATCGCGCCGCCGCTCGGCCGGTAGAAGCCGGTGATGCAGTTGAAGACGGTGGTCTTGCCGGCGCCGTTCGGCCCGATCAGCGCAGTGATCTTGCGCCGCTCGGCCGCAAAGGAGAGTTCGTTGACCGCGACGATGCCGCCGAAGCGCATCATCAGGCGGTCGACGGTGAGGATGTGGTCGCCGCTCATCCGTGGCCCTCCTTGACGAGGTCGGAGGAGATCGCCTGGTTGCGCTCCAGGAACACGGTCGGCGCGCGATGGCCGATCAGCCCGCGCGGCCGCCAGATCATCAACAGCACCATGGCGATGCCGAACACCAGCATGCGGTATTGATCGAGGCCACGGAACAGCTCGAAGCCGCCGATCATGGCGAGCGCGGCAAGCGCGACGCCGAGCTGCGAGCCCATGCCGCCGAGCACGACGATCGCCAGCACCAGCGCCGATTCCTGGAAGGTGAAGGATTCCGGGCTGATGAAGCCCTGCCGCGTGGCGAAGAACGCGCCGGCGAGGCCGCCGAACATCGCACCGGTCGCGAACGCCGTCAGCTTGGTGGTCGTGGTGTTGATGCCGAGCGCGCGGCAGGCGACCTCGTCCTCGCGCAGCGCCTCCCAGGCGCGGCCGATCGGCAGCCGCCGCAGCCGGATCGTCACCCAGTTGGTGAGCAGTGCCATCGCCAGGATCAGATAGAACAGGAAGACGAGGCGGTGGGTCGGCGAGAACTCGATGCCGAGCTTGGCGGCGAGCCCGTCATCGCCCGGCGTCAGCGGAATGCCGAACATGGTCGGGCGTGGAATCCCCGAGACGCCGTTGGGGCCGCCGGTCAGGCTCTGCCAGTTGATGATGACGAGGCGTATGATCTCGCCGAAGGCGAGCGTCACGATTGCCAGATAATCACCGCGCAGCCGCAGCACCGGGAAGCCGAGCAGCACGCCCCAGAACGCCGCCAGGATGCCGGCGAGCGGCAGGCAGACCCAGAACGACAATCCGAAATTGGTCGCAAGCAGCGCGTAGGAATAGGCGCCGACCGCATAGAACGCGACGTAGCCGAGGTCGAGCAGGCCGGCGAGCCCGACCACGACGTTCAAGCCCCATCCCAGCATCACATAGGTCAGGACCAGGATCGACAGATCGAGAATGTAGCGCTGGTTGTAGAAGATGACGGGCACGAGGAAGGTGAACACCAGGAGCGCAGGCGCCAGCCAGCGGCCGGCGAACGATATCGCCGATTGCACCGGCTTCGGCACGACGCTGTCCTTGTCGACCGGGCCCCACCATTGCCGCAGCAGTTCGACGATGATGCTGCCGCCGAACACCGTGCCGACCATGGCGGCGAGGTCGCCGAACCGCGTCCAGTAGATCAGGCCGCCTTGCGGTCCCGCCTCGGTGCGCACGCCGATCATCAGCGAGAACAGCACCAGCGCGACCAATGCGCTGATCAGGGCTTTCTTGAGAATGAAGGCGCTGCCCGAGGGCTGCGCGGCGGGCGATGGGCGGGCTGAGGTCGCGCTCACGAAGTGCCTGTCAGACTTTTTCGACTTCGGGACGGCCAAGCAGGCCGGTCGGCATGAAGATCAGCACCACGATCAGGATCGAGAACGCGGCGACGTCCTTGTATTCCACCGAGAAATAGGCAGACCAGAACGTCTCGATCAGGCCGATCGCAAGCCCGCCGAGCATCGCGCCCGGCAGCGAGCCGATGCCGCCGAGCACGGCGGCGGTGAACGCCTTGATGCCGGCGACGAAGCCCATGAAGAAATCGACCAGGCCGTAATACAGCAGGTACATCATGCCGGCGACGGCGGCGAGCGCGGCGCCGATCACGAAGGTCATCGAGATGGTGCGGTCGACATCCACCCCAAGAAGTGCGGCCATGGTCTGGTCCTGCTCGCAGGCGCGCATGTCGCGCCCGAGCCGGGTGCGCGACACCAGCCAGGTGAACAGCGCCAGCACCACGATGGTGGCGAGCACGACCATGATCTGGATGTTGGAGAGCTGCACGGCGAAGCCTTGCGCGCCCTCATGCAGCGTGTAGCCGCCGGTGATGATCGGCGGCACCGGCTTGACGCGCGCGCCCTGCGACACCTGCGAGAAGTTGGTCAGCACGAAAGACATGCCGATCGCCGACAGCATCGGCGCCAGGCGGAACGAATGCCGCAAGGGCCGGTAGGCGATGCGCTCGATGGTCCAGCCATAGAGCGCGGTGATCGCCATCGAGACCAGCAGCACGATCAGGAGGATCAGCGGGATCGCGGTGAGGCCGAGCGACACCAGCACCAAAAACGAGATCAGCGCGATGAAGCCGCCGATCATGAAGATGTCGCCATGGGCGAAGTTGATCATGCCGACGATGCCGTAGACCATCGTGTAGCCGATGGCGATCAGGCCGTAGATCGAACCGAGCACGAGGCCGTTGATCAGTTGCTGGGCGAAATAATCCATGCGCTGCCGTAACTCGAGGGGTGACGCGCCGAGGGCCCCCGGCAGCCTGATCCGTCGCGTCGTGGTATTTTCTAACAGTGGAACCCCGGCGGCGGCAACAGCGTGGCAGCAACAGACGAGGGCTTGTACATAACTACTTCGGCGGGTGCGGTTCCGATGTCACAGGGTCGACACCTCGTTGCCTTGCAATGATCGCGCCGGAACCCGTGTTCCCCGAGCAACCGCGGTCCTGACGGTGCGTTGTCCCGAGCTTGATGAAAGCAAAGGGAGTTAAGCGAATGGGCAATCAGAACCAGAACCCCGGCCAGCAGAACCAGAACCCGAGTCAGAAGCCCAGTCAGCAGCAGGGCGGCGGCCAGAAGCCTGGCCAGCAGCAGGATCCCGGCCGGCAGGGCCAGAAGCCCAATCCGGAGCGCTAGTTCGGCGCAATTGAGCCGATTCAACCCAAGGGCCTCGCCGAACGGCGAGGCCTTTTTGTTCGGGACTTCTATTTCGTTGGGTCTTCCGCTTCTGCCTGTGTTGATCAGGCCAATTGATCGGCGAAGCGGCCGCGGAAGGCATATGAGCCGAAATGCGTGAGCTCGCTTCGAAGGTCGAGCCAGATCTCGCCGCCGAGGTCGATCCAGCGCCGGCAGAAGGCGTAATCTTCGGACAAATACTCGCCGGTCGTCTTGTCGATCATGCATTCGAACAGCGAGACGCGGTCGAGGTCGGCGCGGACCAGGTCCCCGGTGTTCAAGTCGTTGCTCTTGTGGTTCGCCCGATATTTGAGCTCGGGATGGGCGTCGCACAGCCTGACGAGGGCGGATCGCTTCATCATCAGGAAGCCGGTTCCGGCATATCGGACCTTGGCGAAGCCATCGCCGCGAGCCGTGAGCTGGTCGCCCTCCCATGTGACGACGTAGTCCAGCGAGGAAGACGCGAGGTTCTTGCGCTTGGCTTCCGCAGCCCGCTGCACTTTTGCCCAATCGATGTGCTTGAGCGGGTAGGCCGCGGCCGCAACATCGGTGCCGCAATCCAGCAGCCGGAACACGGCCTCGGGTTCGAACCCGATATCGGCATCGATGAACAGCAGATGGCTGGCGCCGGATACGAGGAACTGGTGGGCCAGTTCGTTCCGGGCGCGCACGATCAGCGATTCGTTTCCTATCAGGTGGAACTGGATGTCGATGCCCCGGGCAGTGGCTGCAGCCTGAAGCTTCAGGGCGGACAGCACATAGGCCATCTTCAGGTCGCCGCCGAAACAGGGCGTCGCGACGAAAACGCGGGTTCTTTCGGTCATTTTACCCCCTCTATCTCGGCCGGCGCAGGTGCCGGCCTGGCCCGATCGCATCGATCCAGAACCATCGCACCGCGCTTAACCTTAACAAAGGGTTTAAATTGCTGCCGGCAATCGATCGGCGTTACCTCGCAGGCTGAACCGTCGCCGATCCAAAAGGCGCCGGAGAGAAGCGGGAAGCGGCAATGTCGAGCAACTGGCGGATCAGCTCCTTCAACGGCGCGCTGCTTGCGGCCTATTTCATTCCGGTCTGGACCATCATCGCCTTCAGCATCATGGTGTCGCCGATCCACGGCCTCTATGAGCGGCCGAGCGTGTCGATTGCGCTCTATGCCAGCGACCACCTGCACCTCGCCAAGATGGCGACGGTGCGGCTCGCGTGGCTGCTGGCGCTGGCGCGGATCACGGTCGTGGCGTTCTTCGCGGTCTTCCTCGCGATGGCCGCCTTCTCGCCGTTGCGCAAGAGCAGCAGCGGCGCCGACGAGGCGCTGGCGGTCGCGCTCTGCCTCGGCAGCGTGCTGAGCTTCGCCAGCATGATGATGGCGTCCAAGGTCGGTGAGATCGAAGCGTTGCGCATGCATGCGGCCGAGCTTCTGATGCTGCTCGGCACCGCGATCGTGATGCTGTTCGAGACCTCGCCGAAGCCCGTCACCAAGGCGCCGGCCGCCGAGGCGAGCGCACCGGCAAGCGAGCTATCCCTTCAGCAGCCCTAGTTCCGCAATGATCGCGCCGGCTTCCTTGACGGCGTGATTGGCCGCGGGCACGCCGCAATAGATCGCCTGCTGCAGCAGGATCTCCTTGATGTCCTCGGGCGTGAAGCCGCCTTCGCTGAGCGCTGCGCGCACATGCAGGCGGAATTCGTCCCACTGGCCGAGCGCGACCATGGTGCCGATCACCAGCACGCGCCGCGTGCGGTGATCGAAATGCGGCCGGGTCCAGATGTCGCCCCACGCATAGCGCGTGATCAGGTCCTGGAAGTCGGTGTTGAACGCGTTGCGGTTCTTGATCGACTTGTCGACCCATTCATTGCCCAGCACCTTGCGGCGCTGCGCCATGCCGTCGTCGCGGCGCTGATTGTCGTCCATTGGTGTCTCCTCCCGTCATTGCGAGCGAAGCGAAGCAATCCATTTCACCGCTTGCGGAGGCATGGATTGCTTCGTCGCTTTGCTCCTCGCAATGACGTTTGTTGCGGATTAGCGTTGCGTCAGGAAGCCGACCACGGCTTCGGTGAAGGCGTGCGACTGCTCGACATTGGAGATGTGCGCGGCATCGAGCAGTGTCATGCTGGCGCCGGGAATGCCGCTGCGGATCATCTCACCCGCCGACACCGGCGTCGCCATGTCCTGCTTTCCCGCGATCACCAGGGTCGGGCTCTTGATCCTGGGCAGCAGCGCGCGCTGGTCGAGCGTCGACAGCGCTTCGCAGCAGGCGAGATAGCCCTCGACCGGAGAGGCCAGCAGCATCGCCTTCATGCGTGCCGCGGTCTCCGGCTCGCGCTCGCGGAAGTCGGCGGTCAGCCAGCCCGCGATCACGGCATCGGCGACGGCCGCGATGCCGCCTTGCTTCACCGCCTTGATGCGGTTCAGCCAGTTGGTCGGATCGGGATAGTAGCAGGCGGTGTTGGCGAGGATGATCTTGCCGAATCTTTCAGGGGCGTTGGCGCCGAGCCATTGTCCGACCATGCCGCCCATCGACAGGCCGCACCAGTGCACCTTCTCGATGTTGAGATCGTCGAGGATCGCCAGCACGTCGCGGCCGAACCGCTCCATGGAGTAGGGGCCGGCCGGCACGCCGGACTTGCCGTGACCGCGGCGGTCGTAGCGGATGACGCGGAACATCTGCGTCAGCGCCCGCATCTGCGGCTCCCACATCTGTAATGTGCAGCCGAGCGAGTTCGACAGCATCAAGGTCGGTCCGCCGTCGCGGCCATCCACCTGGACGTTGAGCAGGCATCCGTCGGCGTTGATCATCGGCATCGTCTTGTCCCTCTCGTCGTGCGCTTGCCGGGTCAGGCCCGGCAATGACACCTTCGCTATTTCTCGTTCAGTGAAGCAAGCAGGCGGTCGATCAGCGCTTGCGAGGCGCCCTGATAGGCCATCGGCTCGAACAGGTCCGCGATGCGCTTGGCATCGAGATGCGCGGTGACCTTGGCGTCCGCCGACAGCACGTCGCGCAAATGCTTCCTCTCCGCGACCGCTTTCTTGCTGGCGGCCTCGATCAGATGATGGGCGTCGCTCTTGCCGATCTTTTCGGCCAGCGCAAAGGTGACGGCTTCCGCCATGATCAACCCATGGGTCGCATCGAGATTGACGCGCATCCGCGCCGCATCGACCTCGAGCCCTTCGGCGAGATCGACCATGGCGGCGAGCGCGCCCGAGGTCACCAGCATCAGGCCCGGCAATGTCGGCCATTCCGCATGCCAAGGGCCGGCGCTACGCTCATGGTCCTGCACCTGCGCGGCGAGGATCGTGGCAGTGAGGTTCGGCGCCATGGTCGCAGCCCCCAGCGCGCTCGCGGCGGCGACCGGATTGCGCTTGTGCGGCATGGTGGAGGAGCCGCCGCGGCCGGCGCCCGCGGGTTCGAAGGCTTCGCCGACATCGGTCTGCATCATCAGCGAGACGTCGCGCGCGATCTTGCCGCAGCAGCCGGCGAGGATCGCGAACACCGAAGCGGCCTCCGCGATGCGGTCGCGGTGGGTGTGCCAGGGCGCATCGGGCAGGGGCAGGTCCAGCTCTTTCGCAAGGCAGGCTGCGACCGAAAGGCCCTTGTCGCCGAGCGCGGCGAGCGTGCCGGCGGCGCCGCCGAATTGCACGGCCAGCGTCTCGCGGCGCAGGCGCAGCAAGCGCTTGCGGGAGCGGTGCAGGGCCGCGGCATATTCTGCGAGCTTCAGGCCGAACGGCATCGGCAGCGCATGCTGCAGCCAGGTCCGCGCCACCACCGCGGTGTTGCGATGGGCAAGGGCAAGCCCGGCAAAACCCGCAACGGCGCGGTCGAGATCGGTGAGCAGCGCATCGATGCCGGCGCGCAGCGACAGCATGGTCGCGGTGTCGATGACGTCCTGGCTGGTCGCGCCCCAATGCACATAGCGCGCCGCCTCGGCATCCGCCTTGGCGACATTGGCGGTCAGGGCCTTGACCAGCGGGATCGCCAGATTGCCGGATCGCGTCGCGGCATCGGCCAGCGCGGCGAGGTCGAATGATTCGGCCTTGCAGGCCGCGGCGATCGGTCCCGCGCTGGCTGCGGGAATCACGCCGCAGGTCACTTCGGCGCGGGCCAGCGCGGCCTCGAAATTCAACATGTTCTGCAAAGTGGTGGCGTCGTCGCACACCGCGCGCATCGCGGCGCTCGACAGCATCGGCGCAAGCAGGGGAGAGAGGGCTGTGCTCATGGCGCGCGACCTAACCACTGTCGCGCGCTCCTGCCAATGCCCTGCCGCAGCCGCTGATTTCGACAGCGCCGATCGCGCGATTTTGTGAACGGCTGACGCGGCTTGCTGCGGTGCGAATATGCATCGCTCATCCTCCGAAGGTGCCCTTTCCTTTGCGCCCCGGCTGCTTTACTTGGGGGCAAAGGTTTCTTGTGATCGAGGAGGTCCCCCCATGGCCATGACGATGACCGGCGAAGTCCAGCTTGCAGCGCCGCGCCAGGCTGTGTGGGACAAGCTCAACGATCCCGAAGTGCTGAAGGCCTGCATTCCCGGCTGCGAAGAGCTGGAGAAGACCGACGAGGGCGGCTTCCGCGCCACCGCGAAGATGAAGGTCGGCCCGGTCTCCGCCCGCTTCAAGGGCAAGGTCACCTTGAGCGATCTCGATCCGCCGAACGGCTACAAGATCTCAGGCGAAGGCGAGGGCGGGGTTGCCGGCTTCGCCAAGGGCGGCGCCACCGTCGGCCTCGCCGACAAGGATGGCGGCACGCTGCTCAGCTACAACGTAGAGGCGCAAATCGGCGGCAAGCTCGCCCAGCTCGGCCAGCGCCTGATCAACGGCGCCGCCAAGAAGCTGGCGGACGAATTCTTTGCAAATTTCGCCAAGGCGGTACAAGGTTAGCCCCGCAGGCGGGCCGGCTTATTCAGGCCCCGCCGTGCCTTGCCGTTATGTCCTGGGTGGGTGGCTCGAAAGGTTGCCCATCGCGGGGCGCGCCCATATTATGCCGTCTGGAATGATTTTAAACCGCCTGCTTCGCCGATATGCGGTGGCGCAGATAAGAGAGTGCTGATGGCCAAGATTTCAATGATCGTGAACGGCAATCCCGTTAACGCGAATGTCGACCCCCGTACCCTTCTGGTCCAGTTTCTGCGCGAAAACCTGCGGCTGACAGGCACCCATGTCGGCTGCGACACCTCGCAGTGCGGCGCCTGCGTCGTGCACCTGGACGGCAAGGCGGTGAAGTCCTGCACGACGCTTGCGGTGATGGCCGACGGTCATGAGGTCAAGACCATCGAGGGGCTGGCGGCCGATGGTGCGCCGCTGCATCCGATGCAGGAGGCCTTCCGCGAGCATCACGGCCTGCAGTGCGGCTTCTGTACGCCGGGCATGATCATGACCGCGGTCGACCTGGTCCATCGCAAGGGCCACGACCTTTCCGACGAGGTGATCCGCGAAGAGCTGGAAGGCAATCTGTGCCGCTGCACCGGCTACCAGAACATCGTTGCTTCGATCGCCGCCGGCGCCAAGGCGATGGCCAAATCGGACCTCGCCTAATCAGCAATTCGTCGCGACAAGCGATCAGGACATTCCAATGTACGAATTCAAATATCATCGTCCCGGGACCGTGCGGCAGGCCGCCAACCTCCTGGTGAAGAACGAGGACGCCAAGCTGATCGCCGGCGGTCACACGCTGGTGCCGGTCATGAAGCAGCGGCTCGCGAGCCCGCCGCATCTGGTCGACCTCTCCCATATCGAAGGTCTCGACACGATCGAGATGAAGGGCCGCTCGCTGGTGATCGGCGCCACCGCCAAGCACGCCGAGGTCGCGAACTCCGCGGTCGTGGGCGAGGCGATCCCGGCGCTGGCCGAGCTTGCCGGCATGATCGGCGATCCCGCCGTGCGCCATCGCGGCACCATCGGCGGCTCGCTCGCCAACAACGACCCGACCGCCGACTATCCGGCCGCGGTGCTGGCGCTGGGCGCCACCATCGTCACCAACAAGCGCCGCCTGAAGGCTGAGGAATACTTCCAGGGCCTGTTCTCGACTGCGCTGGAGGCCGACGAGATCATCACCAAGGTGATGTTCCCGCTGCCGAAGAAGGCGGCCTATGTGAAGTTCCGCAACCAGGCCTCGCGTTATGCGTTGGTCGGCGTGTTCGTGGCCAAGCGTCCGTCCGACGTGCGCGTTGCGGTCACCGGCGCGGGCTCCGACGGCGTGTTCCGCGTCACCGCGTTCGAGGAGGCCCTGAAGAAGCGCTTCTCGCACAAGGTGCTCGACGGCATCGTGGTTCCTCCCGATGGGCTGAACAGCGACCTGCACGGCAGTGCCGAATACCGCGCCCATCTGATCGGCGTTCTGACGCGCAGGGCGGTGGAAGCCGCCAACGCCAAGGACTAGATCCAAGGACTAGACAAGGGACTAGATCCCAAGGGCTAGATCCCAAGGTCTAGTTCCAAGAACCAAATCCACGGCGTGATTTTGCTAACCCCTGTTCGAAGACTGGCTGTTCCATGAGTGCACCGGCGTTACCCACTTCCGTCGATGCGCTCGAGGAGCTGCTGACATCGCGCGGCTATCTCGCCGAGCGGTCGCTCGCGACCGTGACCTATCTCGCGCTGCGCATGGGGCGGCCGCTGTTCCTCGAAGGTGAGGCCGGTGTCGGCAAGACCGAGATCGCAAAGGTCTTGTCGGCGGCGCTCGGGCGCAAGCTGATCCGCCTGCAATGCTATGAAGGCCTCGACGTCGCTTCCGCCGTCTACGAGTGGAGCAGCGCGGCGCAGATGATCGCGATCCGGCTCGCGGAAGCCTCCGGTGATACCGATCGCGACCAGCTCGCCAGCGACATATTCGCCGAGCGCTTCCTGATCAAGCGACCGTTGTTGCAGGCGCTCGAACCCGACGTCGCTGGCCCCCCGGTGCTGCTGATCGACGAACTCGACCGCGCCGACGAGGCATTCGAGGCGTATCTGCTGGAAATCCTCAGCGACTTCCAGGTCACCATCCCCGAGCTCGGCACCGTGAAGGCGCCGGCGCCGCCGATAGTGATCATCACCTCGAACCGCACCCGCGAGATCCACGACGCGCTGAAGCGCCGCTGCCTCTATCACTGGGTGGATTATCCCACAGCGGAGCGCGAGCTTGCGATCGTCAAATCGCGGGTACCGAACATTTCCGCGAAGCTGTCGCAGCAGGTGGTCCGTTTCGTGCAGGCGCTGCGCAACCAGGATTTCTACAAGTCGCCGGGTGTCGCCGAGACCATCGACTGGGCCACCGCGCTGTCCGAGCTCGACGCGCGCTCGCTGACGCCGCAGGTGGTCGGCGACACGCTGGGCGCACTCTTGAAGTACCAGGACGACATCGCGCGCATGCAGGGCGATGGGTTGCAGAAGACATTGAAGGAAGCGACGAGCGAGACGTAAGTCCGCGTGTTGCATTTTGCGCCCCGTCATTCCGGGGCGCGCGGAGCGCGAGCCCGGAATCCATAACCACGATCGTGAGTATGGATTCCGGGCCTGCGCCTGCCGGCGCATCCCGGAATGACGAGGCTGATGGATCGAGCAAACAAGATGGCCATCAACCACCTCGCGCCTCCGACGGGCCACATGGCCGACAACGTGATCGGCTTTGCCCGCGCGCTGCGGGCGGCCGGGCTTCCCGTCGGGCCGGGCTCGGTGATCGATGCGCTCGATGCGCTGCAGCTGATCGAGGTCGGGCATCGCTCCGACTTCTACGCCACGCTGGAGGCGATCTTCGTCAAGCGCCATGAGCATGCGCTGATCTTCCGCCAGGCCTTCGAGCTGTTCTTCCGCGCCGCCGAGGAGTGGAAGAGCATGCTGGATTCCGTCCCGCTGCCCGACCACGCCAGGAAGAAGCCGCCGCCGGCCTCGCGCCGCGTCCAGGAGGCGATGGCGCAGCCGGCGAAGAGCGAGGAGCGGCCGCAGGCCCAGGAGCAGGAGCTGAAGCTCTCGGTCTCCGACAAGGAGGTGCTGCAGAAGAAGGATTTTGCGCAGATGACCGCGGCGGAGATCGCCGAGGTGACGCGCGAGATCGCCAAGATGCGGCTGCCGCAGGCCGAGCTGGTGACCCGCCGCTACCAGCCGGATGCGCGGGGCTTGCGGCTCGACATGCGCCGCACCGTGCGCAACTCGCTGCGCACCGGCGGCGAGATCATCGATATCAGGAAGCTCGGCCGGATCGAGAAGCCGGCGCCGATCGTGGCGCTGCTCGATATTTCCGGTTCGATGAGCGAATACACCCGCCTGTTCCTGCACTTCCTGCATGCCATCACCGACTACCGCAAGCGGGTCTCGGTGTTCCTGTTCGGCACCCGCCTGACCAATGTGACGCGCCCGTTACGGGCGCGTGACCCCGACGAGGCGCTGGCGAGCTGCACGTCCTCGGTCGAGGACTGGGCCGGCGGCACGCGGATCGCGACCTCGCTGCATACCTTCAACCAGCTCTGGGCGCGCCGGGTGCTCGGGCAGGGCGCCATCGTTCTCCTTATATCCGATGGACTAGAACGCGAGGCCGATGCCAAACTGGCCTTCGAGATGGACCGATTGCACCGCTCCTGCCGCCGCCTGATCTGGCTCAACCCGCTGCTGCGCTATTCCGGCTTCGAGGCCAAGGCCCAGGGCATCAAAATGATGCTGCCCCACGTTGACGAATTTCGCCCGGTGCATAACTTGACGTCCATCAAGGGCTTGATCGGGGCGCTGTCATCCCCGCCGCCGGCGCACCACCGCAGCCTGATCCGTTCTGTAGCCTAAGAAGCCTGACCCGATAGCAGGAGGCCACCATGCTGAACCGCGACGAAGACATCCTTCAGGCCGCCGAGACCTGGCAGAAACAGGGCCATGGCGTGGCGCTCGCCACCGTGGTCGAGACCTGGGGCTCGGCGCCGCGCCCGGCCGGCTCGAGCCTCGTCATCAATGACGACGGCACGTTCTTGGGCAGCGTTTCCGGCGGCTGCGTCGAGGGCGCGGTGGTGACGGAGGCGCTCGACGTGATCGCGAGCGGCCAGCCAAAAATGCTCGAATTCGGCGTCGCCGACGAGACGGCCTGGAATGTCGGCCTGTCCTGCGGCGGCACCATCCGCGTCTTCGTCGAGAAGGTCGGGTAGCCGTGAAACTCGAGATCCTCAAAGAGCTCAACGCCGAGCGCGCCGCGCGCCGCCCGGTCATCATCGTCACCGACACCGCCAATGGCGAGCAGCGCTTGGTGAAGGCTGCGGACATCGCCGCCGACCCGCTGCGCGTCGAGCTTGCCAAGCAGCTCAGGATGGGCAAGAGCGGCAATGTCGAGGCCGGCGGAAGAAAGCTGTTCCTCAACGTCTACGCGCCGACCGCAAAGCTCGTGATCATCGGCGCGGTCCATATCAGCCAGGCCTTAGCGCCGCTGGCGCGCTCGCTCGACTATGACGTCACGGTGGTCGATCCGCGCACCGCGTTTGCGAGCCCCGAGCGTTTCCCCGACGTGCCGCTGGTCGCCGAATGGCCCGATGTCGCGCTGCCGCCGCTCAACGTCGATCACTACACCGCGTTCGTCGCGGTGACGCATGATCCCAAGATCGACGACCCGGCGCTGCTGCACGCCTTCGACCGCGACTGCTTCTACATCGGCGCCCTCGGCTCGCGGAAGACCCACGCCAAGCGCGCCGAGCGGCTGCGCGCGCTAGGCGCGCGGGACAGCGACATCGCGCGCATCCACGCGCCGATCGGCCTCGACATCGGCGCGGTGTCGCCGTCGGAGATCGCGGTCGCGATCATGGCCGAGATCACCGCGCAGCTGCGTTTGCCTCCCAAAGAAAAAGAAGAAGCGGCATGAAGTTCGGTCCCGCCAGTCCGGCCGACGCGATTGGCGGCGTCACCGTGCATACGCTCCGCCAGGGTACGCTGGTGCTCAAGAAGGGCACCACGATCGGCCCGGATGAGGTCGAGGCGCTGACCAAAGCCGGCGTCAAGGACGTCGTCGTGGTGCGGCTGGAGGAGGGCGACGTCTCCGAGGACGTCGCGGCCGCCAGCATCGCACAGGCGGTGGCGGGCGAGGGCGTCAATGTCGAGCGCGCCTTCACCGGCCGCGCCAATCTGTTCGCGGCGCGCCCCGGCGTGCTGGTGGTCGATCGCGCCGCGGTTGATCGCATCAACGGCGTCGACGAGGCCATCACCTTTGCAACGCTCTCAGCGTTCAAGCCGGTGGTCGAAGGCGAGATGATCGCGACCGTCAAGCTGATCCCGTTCGGCGTCGAGGGCCGGCTGCGCGATGCGGCCGTCGCCGTCGCTGGCAAGGGTACGCTGCGGATCGCGCCCTACGTGATCCGGAAGGTCGGCGTGGTCTCGACGCTGCTGCCGGGCCTCGCGTCGAAAGTGATCGACAAGACGCTGCGGGTCACCGCCGAGCGGCTGGCGCCGGCCGGCGCCACCATCATCGCCGAGCGCCGGGTGCCGCATGACGAGACCGTGCTCGCGGCCTCGATCAAGGAATTGCTCGGCCTCGGAGCCGAGCTCGTCATCGTGTTCGGCGCGTCAGCGATCGCCGACCGCCGCGACGTGATCCCGGCCGCGATCACCGAGATCGGCGGCGCCATCGAGCATTTCGGCATGCCGGTCGATCCCGGCAATCTGCTCTTGATCGGCAGCGCCGGCGGCGTGCCGGTGCTGGGCGCGCCGGGTTGTGCGCGCTCGCCGGTCGAAAACGGTTTTGACTGGGTGCTGATGCGGCTGCTCGCCGGCATCAAGGTGACGCGGTCGGATCTCACCGGCATGGGCGTCGGCGGTCTTCTGATGGAGATCGTGACGCGGCCGCAGCCGCGCACCGTCCCGGACACCGAAGGCAACCGCAACGTCGCGGCGATCGTGCTCGCGGCGGGACGCTCGACCCGGATGGGCGGCCCGAACAAGCTGCTCGCCGAGCTCGACGGCAAGAAGCTCGCGCGCATCGTCGCCGAGCAGGCGCTGGCCTCGAAGGCTTCGGAGGTGATCGTCGTCACCGGGCACCAGGCCGATCTGGTCGAGCAGGCGCTTGATGGACTCAAGGTCAAGTTCGTCCGCAACCCGGATTTCGCCGGCGGCCTCGCCAGCTCGGTGAAGGCCGGCATCTCGGCGGTCTCCGACAGCGCCGATGGCGCGGTCGTCTGCCTCGGCGACATGCCGCTGATCGATGCGAAGCTGATCGATCGCTTGATCGAGGCCTTCGAGCCCGATCGCGGCCACCTGATCGCAGTGCCCGTCAGCGAGGGCCGCCGCGGCAATCCGGTCTTGTGGTCGCGGCGTTTCTTCAAGGAATTGATGACGCTCGACGGCGACATCGGCGCGCGTCATCTGATAGCCAAGCATTCCGAGGTGGTCGCCGAGGTCCCGGTCGAAGGCAACAGCGCCTTCCTCGACATCGACACGCCGCAGGCGCTGGAAGCAGCAAGGCGCGGCTAGCTCCATCCACCGTCGTCCCGGCCAAGCGAAGCGCGAGCCGGGACCCATATGTGGACGGCCCCCGTGGCACAAGAGCTTTGTGAGGTTTGATCGGATCGCTTGCATCCATATGTCCGGCCTATTGATGCGGCTTGTCGGACCGCTGGCCAAGATGGTTTTTCG